>JALXBY010000331.1 GCA_026991215.1 Anaerolineales bacterium | reverse complement strand
TCAGCGCCGATGGGCTGCTGAAGGTCGCCCCAACATAGCGGGCAAACGCGGGCGTTTTTCTGGGCCAACCGGGGCGGAATGCAGGGCGGGGCCGCCCCGGTTGGAGATTTAAATGGTCGGTGGTCGATGGTCGTTCGTCGTTGGATGTTGGTCGGTGGTCGATGGTCGTTCGTCGTTGGGTGTTGGTCGGTGGTTGGAGGGGTTACTTTGGGGGGTTCAGCAGGGCGGCGCGACGGACCCGGTAGATGGTGGTTTCACTGTCCTGGTAGACCGTGTCCCAGAGCACGCCGTTCCAGGCCGGGAACTTCTCCAGGCCAGGGCCGGGGTAATAGGCCTTCTCCAACCGGCCTACGATGACGTACTGCACCTGGTAACGGCGCAGGAAGTCCTCCACCCATGCCCGGTCCAGGGTTCGATAGAACGTGGCCACTTCCGCCACCCGTTGGATGACCCAGGTATCCGAGGTGACCACGCCCCGCTGCTGGCGTTGGTGCCAGCTCCAGCCCACCACGCCGGGTAAGCCGGTGTAAATGGTAAACCGGGTGCCCCACCGATATTCGGGCGTGTTGGCCTCTACGATGACCGGGGAACCCTGGACGTTCTCCCGGAGCCACAGAATGGCCCGGTAATCTTCGGCCAGGGGAATGGCCTGGCCCTGGTCGAAGTACACGGCCTGGGGCATGTAGGCCATGCCATCCAGCCCGCGGGGGGCCTGGGGCACCCACCGGTCCTTGATTTTGGCTGTGCTGGCAATCAGGGTGTAAAGCAGGCTGCCGGCCAGCAGCGCCATGGCCGCCCAGGACCACACCTGATGCCAGGGGGAAGGCCGCACCGCGGCCAGGAAGGTCCAGCCCGTCCAGACCGCGGCGGCCACCGCGAGGAGCAGCCAGGCCTGCAGGTAGAACTTGAACACCATGTTCATCCGGCCGATATCCCCCCGGATGACCACCACCTCGACCATCAGGGTCAGGGCCAGGGCCATGGCCGCCAGCAGCGCGGCAAAACGGGCCGGGTCCGGCCAGCGGGGGAGGAACAGGATGGGAACCAGGGCCATGAGCAGCGGCCCGGCCACCAGCGCCACCGGCACGCCAATGGCCCAGAGCATCACCGTGGCGGTCAGGAGCAGACCCTGGGCCACCAGCAACTCGGTCCCCCAGCGGCGCCACCACCAGAGGAGGTCCAGCGCGGGCGTGGTCTGAAGCCAGCGCACCCAGGCATACGCCAGCGAAGTGGCCAGCAGGAAGAGGAGCAGGCCCCAGTGCCACAGGTAGGCGTAGATGGGGGTGCGGGTGCCCTGCCACAGGGTCACGCTTTTGTAGCCCTGGGCGTACCAGTTCAGGTAGGGCTGCCAGAGGAGTTGCGCGGCCAGAACCAGCCCCACCACCCAGGTGAGCACGACAGGCACGCGGCGGGCCGCGGGCATTTCCTTCATCTTCCACCCGACGTAAACCAGGGCCAGCACGCCCAGGAGCAGGTAGGTGGGAAAATCCCAGGTGTTGATGGCCCGCAGGCTGCCCACAATCAACCCGCCCCAGAACAGGGTGACAAGAACCCTGGGCCACCGTAGCAGGCCACGAGGCCGGTGCACCAGGTTCCAGGCCCAGGCCATGGCCAGCAGGGTCACGGGGAAGGCAATCAGGTGGGGGTGCAGGTCGCTGTAGAGGAAGGAGAAGAAGGGGAACTCGGTGATGGGCGGCACGTCCCCCGGTGCCGGGATGATGCGGCTGGGGTTCCAGTACCACTCGCCCAGGCCGTAAGGCATGGTGGCCCCGGCAAGCCAGGCCAGCGCGCCCTTGAGGGCATAGCCCCAGCGGAGGAGCAAGGGGTCCTGGAGCGCGTCCGGACCTTTCCCCAGGATTTGCAGGCCCCGCCAGAACATCTGCACCGTGCCCAGGTTGCCCACGACCACGGCGAGCAGCCCGGCCAAGAGGCCCACCCAGGTCTCCCGGCGGGGGTTCCACCAGGCCGCGGCCCAGCGGTACAGGCTGCGGGCCAGGCCCATGGCCGCGAGCGCGGTGCTGCCATACAGGGTTGGCAGCACCAGGTTGAAGGCCACCTCCGTGCGCAAGCCCAGCAGTTTGATGGGCATCCCCACCAGGACGAAGCCCCAGTAGTAGTAGTTCATGTACCCGCCGGCGAACCAGGGGTCATAGGGCGGGAAGCGTACGCTTTTGAGCACCGCGTGCAGGTACGAGAGTTCCATGGGCCGTTCGCCCCCGCGCGCGGGGTGCCACAGGTCCGGGTTCATCACCCGCAGGAAAAGGTCGAAGGCGAAGAAGGCCAGGAACCACCCTTCCCAGACTAGGAGTTCCCGGTAATGGTGCCGCAGCCAGGGGAGCATATCCCGACGTTGCAGGTAGAACAGCGCGGCGCTGCCCATAAGGTAGAGGAAGAACACCCCCCAAAGCACCCCGCGGGTCAGCGGCGGGCCAAGGTGGGCTGCAACCCAGGCCATCCAGGCCCAGAGGAGCATCCCGGCAATCCGCAGGTAGGGGTAACCCCGATGGGCCGCGGCGCCAAAGACCGGCCAGAGGTACGGCCACGCGGCCAGGCCCAGCACCGCGATGAGGACGTACCAGACGGGCAGGGCCGCCCAGGGGTAACGGTTCAGGAAAGACGAAGGGGGGAACAGGTCCCGCCAGGTCCCCGCGTGCTGGGCCAGGGTCCAGCGGTCCGGCGGGAGGAACAGGTTGGCCGGATGGGGCGGGGCCTGGCCCGGCGGCACCCGGCGGATGTAGCGCAGGTCCACCGCGGCCAGCCACTTGCGGGTCCGTTCCGGGTCGTAGGCCGCGGTCTTGCGGAACACGAAGACCTTGGGATGGTCGTACACGGTGAAGGCTTCTTCCGCGGGCTGGTCGTTGATGCGCAAGGGCCCCAGGGTGGGTGGTGATTCGAACACCCGGACCAGTTCGAACCCCAGGGGGCTTTCGTACATGCCCGGCTGCAGGCGGTTCAGGCAGGGTTCCAGGGGTTCGGTCATGGGGCACCCGGTCAGGCCGTAGTAGTAGGCGATGACCAGGGGGTAGCGTTCGGGCAGCCGGGGCAGGCTCCCCCACTGCCGGCTGGAGGTGATGAGCACCACGTCGGCCCGGTCCAGCAGATTGGCCATGCGTTCCCGTTTTTCCTCGTTGTCGTCCCAGTAAAGTTCCAGCAGGTCGCCCTGGTACAGGCCGCCAAAGGGGTCGTAGCCGTCGATGCGCAGGGGCAGGGGGTCGTCCCAGGAGGTTTCGTTGACGATGTAGGTGCCGGAAAGCCGGAAGCGACCCGCATCCACCCGGAGTTCCAGGGCGTACATCTGCCCGGCCTGGAGGGGGACCTGGGGTTGCAGGGCCAGGGTGATGGGCTGGGCCGGCTGCTCCCGGGGCGTGGGCAGGGGCAGGTTGGTTTCCCCCCGGGCCAGAGGCTTCTCCTGGCCCAGGAGTCGTACGCGAACTTCCA
>JALXBY010000330.1 GCA_026991215.1 Anaerolineales bacterium | reverse complement strand
GACTACACCCCCATTGCCCACACCCTGCGGCCGGAAGAAATCGTGCAGGCCCGCGCGGTCACGGTGGGCGGGCAGAAACGCGGGTTGCCCAAATGGCTCTGGGGGGTGCTGGCCGGGCTGCTGTTCCTCCTTGTGGCCTGTGGGGGATGGCTCTACTGGATTGACGTGACCAACCGCTGGTGCAGCACCATCTTCCGGGCGCTTTTGCCGGGATGCCCGTAGGGCAGTGGTGAGTGGTGAGTGGTGAGTGGTGAGTGGTCAGTGGTCAGTGGTCAGTGGTCGGTGGTCAGTGGTTAGTGGGCGGCGGTCAGGGAAGGGCGATGGTGCTGCGAATGACCCGGAGACGGGAGCCGGTCGCGGTTTTCTGGACCTCGATGCGCACGGGGAACATCTCCTTGAGTTCGTCCAGGTGGGTGATGACCAGGATTTTGGCGAAGTCCCCCCGTACGGCTTGAATGGCCTCGATGAGCCGACGGCGGCCCTCGTCGTCCTGGCTGCCGAAGCCTTCGTCGATGACCAGGAAGCGTAAAGGTGCGCCGGCCCGCTGTGCGAGGAACCGGGCCAGGGCCAGGCGCAGCGCGAAGTTGATGCGAAAGGCCTCGCCGCCGGAAAAGGTCTCATAGGGCCGTTCCCCGTAGCGGTCGCTGACCACGATGTCCAGGGTCTCCTTGTGGGCCCGGTCCTTACGGGGGCGTTTGTAGGGTCGCTGGGTCCGCAGGTAGATGCGCATTTCCTCATCGGTGAGCCGGGCCAGCCAGCGGTTGGCTTCCATCTCGATTTGCGGCAGGGCCTGCTCGATGAGCAGGGCCTGCACCCCGTTGCGGCCAAAGGCCTGCTCCAGTTCCTGCAACTGGCTGATGCGCTCGCGGGCGGCCTGCATCTCGGCCTCGATCCGGGCCAGCTCCGCCTGTTTGCGGTCGAAGAGCAGGAGTTCGGCCTCCAGCGCGCGCTTTTGCGTCTGAAGGTGGTTGTGCTGCTCCCGCAGGTGCATCACCCGCCGTTCCAGGTCCTGGCCCTGGGGCAGGCCGGCCTGGCGTTGCGCGAGGCGGGCTTTGGCTTCCTGGTAGGCCTGTTCCCGCTCCCGGGCCCGGGCTTCCCACGTGGGCAGTTCGGTTTCCAGCCGGCGGGCCTCCTGCTTCAGGGTCTGGAGCCGACCCTGCATCTGGGCCAGGGCGCGCAATTGGTCCTGAATCTGTTGCCACCGGGCGTCGGCCTCGCGGGCCCGGCGGTGGGCTTCGGGGTCGTAGCCCAAACGGGTTTCCTGGGCCTGAAGTTCCTGCAGCCGGGCCTCCAGGTCGCGGGCAAAGGCCCGGGTTTTGAGGTCCTGTTGCAGTTGTTGCAGCCGCGGCTCGGCTTCCGCGGCCCAGGCTGCGAGGCGGGCTTCGATTTCCTGAAGGCGTTCGGCCAGGGCCCGCTGCTGGCCCTGCAAACGGGCCAGGTCTGCCTGGGCCCGGCGGGCCTGGGCCAGTTGGCGTTCGACGTCGGCCTTTTCCTGCCGGAGGCGGCGGATGCGGACCTGCAGGTCCTGCAGGGTCTGGGCAAGGCTGCGGGCCTCTTCCTGCCAGTGGTGGACCAGGGCCTCCCGCTTTTCCGCGGGAAGGGGCTGGCCGCACAGGGGGCAGGTCTCCTCGGTCTGGGCCTCCAGGCTACGCTGCCACTGTTGCAAGGACTGCTCCTGGGTTTGGGCCCGGGCCAGGGCTTCGTGGGCTTCCTGCAAGGCGGCTTCGATCTCGCTGCGCCGGGCTTCCAGTGCTTCGACCTGGCTTGCCTGGGCTTGCAGCCGGGCGATGCGCGCTTCCAATTCGGCCTGATGCGCCTGCAGGCGGGCCTTTGCCTCGCGGCGTTGTTGTATCTCTTGGGCTTCCTTCTGGAGATGCTTGAGTTCGGTTTGCAGCCGGGCCTCCCGGGTGCGCAGTTCGGCCAGGAGATGCTGCCGTTCCTGCGCCAGCGCGCGGACCTGTTCGGCCAGCGCTTCCCAATGGGCCAAACGTGCCCGCGCCGCTTCCAGGGCTTTGGCTTCTTCCTGCAGGCGGGCCATGGCCGCGGTTTGCGCTTCCAAACGCTGGATTTCCTCGTGGGTCGTCTGCAGCCGACGCCGCAGGGTCTGGACCTGGCTCAAGGCCTCCTGCCAGGTCGCGTGCAGCTGGGCCACGACGTTCTGCTCCGCCTCCAGTTCCTTCCGGATGAGCAGCCATTGCTGCCACAGGGCCTCGGCTTCTTCCAACTGCCGGGCCACTTCCTGCAGCCGTTGGGTGACTTCCCGCAAGCGCCGTTCCCGTGCTTCCCGTCGGTCCAGTTCCTGCTGCAGGGTCTCCCGCTGCACCGAAAGATAGTCCAGATGCTCCTGGGCCGCGCGCAGGCGTTCCCGGGCCACCTGCCGGTACCGGTCCCACATCTCCAGGCCCAGGATGCGGGCCAGCACTTCCTTGCGCTGGGAGGGTGAGGCCTGGGCGAAGCTATCGGCCCGGCCCTGGAGGAAGAAGGAGGCATGGACGAAGGTGGTGTAGTCCAGGTGCAGGATTTTTTCCAGTTTGGCCTGGGTATCCCGGAGGCGGCTTTCGTTCAGGGTGAGCCACCGCGCCGCCCGGTCGTCCCACACCATCAGGTCGAGTTTCATGGGGCGCTGGCGGTGCTTGACCCGAAAGACCCGGTACCGCACACCCTCGTATTCGAAGATGAATTCGACTTCGGCCTTCTCGCTGGTGCGGTGAATCAGGTCTTCGTCCTGGTGCCGGGCCCGGCCGAACAAGGCCCAGGTGATGGCGTCCAAAAGGCTGGACTTCCCCGCGCCGTTAGGGCCCACGATGCAGGCCAGGTCGAAGGTGGAGAAGTCCAGGGTCGCCCGGTCGCGGTACGAGAGAAAGCCTTCCAGGCTCAACCGTTCGGGAATCATGGCACGTCATTCCCCCAGAATCTGGCAGATGACCCGCCGCTGACGGGGCCGCACGTCGAAATCCACCAGGATGATTTGCTGCCAGGTCCCCAGTTGCAACCGGCCATCCACAAAAGGCACGGTGAGGGAAGGCCCCAGGAGGGTGGCCCGCAGGTGGGCATGGCCGTTGCCATCCCCCCACCGGCGGTTGTGGGCGTAGGGCCGGTTTTCGGGAATCCAGCGGGCGAACAGGTCTTGAAGGTCCTGGATGCACCCCGGTTCGTACTCGATGGTGGAAACGCCGCAGGTGGAATGGGGCACGAACACGGTGACGATGCCGTGCTGCAGGCCGCTTTCGGCCACCGCGCGGCGGACCTGGTCGGTGATGTCCACCACGTGGGTGTGCCCCTGGGTGGCCACGCGCCATTCCCGCGTTACGACCGTCATACGGGCCTCCTATAAGCACGAGTGATAAAGTAGGGGTACGGGGGAGGAGGCCGGAAGGTCACCATGCGATTGGGCCATAGAGCCCCTGCAGGAGTACACCTCCGGCCTCCCCACAACCCCCATGAGTTGC
>JALXBY010000329.1 GCA_026991215.1 Anaerolineales bacterium | reverse complement strand
GGCCGAATACTTCGAGGCCGCGGTGCAGGCCGCGGACGGCATCCCGGCCAAGACCGTGGCCAACTGGATGCTCAGCGAACTCTTCGGCCTGATGAACGATGCAGGTGTGGACATCACCGCGGTGCCGGTCGCGCCCCAGGCCCTGGCCCGGCTCCTGGCGCTGTTGCAGCGGGGGGAAATCAACAAGAACACGGCCCAGCGCACCCTGGCCGAGATGTTCCGCACCGGCAAGGACCCTGAGACCATCATCCGGGAAAAGGGCTGGCGCCAGATTTCCGACACCGACCGCATCGCCCAGTGGGTGGACGAGGTCCTCGCGGCCCATCCCCAGGAAGTGGCCAAGTACCTCAACGGCAAGGAAGGCGTGGCCAACTGGCTGTTCGGTCAGGTCATGCGGCGGGCCCGGGGCCAGGCCGACCCCAAAGTGGTGCGGCAGGTCCTCATGGCGCGATTGCAGGAGCGGAAAACACGTTGAATTGCCTATCTGCCGCGTCCTGCGGCCCTCTATACTCGAAATACACACAACGCAAACCACCTTGGCAAAAGGGGCGCATGCCCCTTTTCATTCGTTAGGAGGCAGAACCATGTCCATGACCCGTCGCGATTTTCTCCGCCTGGCCGGTATCGGCAGCCTGGGGGCGCTGTTGACCCGGTGCATCCCCGACCGCCTGCAACCTGAAGCCGTGGTCCAGCCCTCGGCGACGGCCAGACCCACGCCCACGCCCCAACCCACCGCGGCGGGGGAAGCCGCGGCCAGCCACAACCCCGCGGGGGGCGCCGCCAACCTGGTCGTGCGCCTGACCGCGCAGGAAGACGAGGTGCCCATCCTGCCTGGTGCGCCCACGCGCGTGTGGCGCTTCCGGGGCGAATTGCTGGAGGGGCCGGATTCCGCCTTCTTCCCCCTGCCCGATACCTACCTGGGTCCCGTGTTCCGGGTCCGCAAAGGCTGGCGGGTGCGGGTGACCTTCGAGAACCAGATTCCCCAGGAAAGCATCGTACACTGGCACGGCCTGCACGTGCCCGATGTCTACGATGGGCACCCCCGCTTCGTGATTCCCAAGGGCAAGACCTACGAATACGACCTCGACATCGTGGACCGGGCCGGTACGTACTGGTACCACCCCCACCCCCACGGCCTGACCGGACCTCAGGTCTACCGGGGCATGGCCGGGTTCTTCATCATCGACGACGATGAGGCCGACGCCCTGGGCCTGCCTTCGGGCGAGTACGACATCCCCCTGGTGCTGCAGGACCGCCGCTTCGACCGCAACAACCAGTTGATTTACCTGAACGGCGGCTTCGGCATGGGACCGGGCGCGATGGACCGCATGGTCGGCTTCCTGGGCGACCGCATCCTGGTCAACGGGCGGCCTGATTTCCAACTGGACGTGGGCACCCGGCCGTACCGCCTCCGCATCCTGAACGGCTCCAACAGCCGCATCTACAAACTGGCCTGGGAAGACGGCACCCCCATCACGGTCATCGGCACCGATGGCGGCCTGCTGGAGCGGCCCGTGCAGCGGCCCTACGTAACGCTTGGCCCGGCCCAGCGGGTGGAAATCTGGGCCGACTTCAGCCGGTACCCCGTGGGCACTACTTTGCGGATGGTCAGCCTGCCGCACCCCGCGCCGGGCGGTCAGCAGAGCTTCACCGTGTTCCGGGTGCAGGTGGTGCGTAAGGAACAGCATGACCTGCGGCTCCCCGAACGGTTGACGCCCATCCCCCGCTACCGTCTGGAAGACGCGGTGAACCGGGACCAGCCCCGCGTCTTCGACCTGGCCATGACCATGGGCATGGGCTGGACCCTGAACGGCCGCACCTTTGAGATGACCGCGGTGGCCGAGAACGAGGTGGTACGGCTGGGCGACCTGGAGGTGTGGTCCTTCGTCAACGTGGCCCAGGGCATGGGCGGTGGCGGTCGGGGTCGCGGTCCCATGGGCGGCATGGGCGGAGGTATGGGCGGCGGCATGGGCATGGGCGGCGGGATGAGCCTGCCGCACCCCATGCATGTACATGGGTTGCAGTTCCAGATTCTCCGCCGGCAGGTGGACCCGGCCTGGCAGGGTTACTGGCAGCAGTTCGCGGATGGCTTCGTGGACGAAGGCTGGCACGATACCGTCCTGGTCCTGCCTGGCGAACGGGTTGACATCCTGCTGCGCTTCACCGACTTCGAGGGCCTTTACCTCTACCACTGCCACAACCTGGAACACGAAGACATGGGCATGATGCGCAACTACAAGGTCGTGGCCTAAAACCAACAACGAACGACCACCGACGAACGACGAACGACCAACGACCAACGACGAACGACCAACGACTATCGACCACCGA
Organism: Anaerolineales bacterium; assembly: GCA_026991215.1. Lineage (GTDB taxonomy): Bacteria > Chloroflexota > Anaerolineae > Anaerolineales > DRMV01 > S139-71. The sequence goes on along the minus strand of JALXBY010000329.1, from coordinate 1,142 downwards.
CCACCGACGATCGACCATTTTTGGGAGGTCCCCCATGGCTACCCTTCCGGCGCAATCCGCGGTACGGGTTTCCAAAGCCGAAGGTTCGTGGATAAAACGCCTGTGGTTCCCCTGGTTCCTCACCGTGTATGGGGTGTTCGTGGCTCTGCCCTTCCTCGCGCCGGTGTTCATGCAATGGGGCTGGGAGGCAGCCGCGCGGTGGATTTACTCCTTCTACAGTTTCCTCTGCCACCAACTCCCCCAGCGTTCCTTCTTCCTCTTCGGCCCCAAACTCATGTATTCCCTGGAGGAAATTCAGGCCGTCTGGCCCGCCAACGATCCCATGGTGTTGCGGCAGTTCATTGGCACCCCGGAGATGGGCTGGAAGGTGGCCTGGTCGGACCGGATGGTCTCCATGTACACCGCGGTGTGGTTCTTCGCCCTGCTGTGGTGGCCCCTGCGCCGTAAACTGCGGCCGCTGCCCTGGTGGGGCTTAGTGCTCTTCCTGCTCCCCATGGCCATCGACGGCACGACCCATTTCATCAGTGACCTGATTTCCGGTGTGGACCAGGGCTTCCGCTACACCAACGAATGGCTGGCCATACTGACGAACAACGCGTTCCCGGAGACCTTCTACCGGGGCAACCAGTTGGGGTCCTTCAACTCCTGGATGCGGCTGCTCACCGGAGTGCTCTTTGGCATCGGCGTGGTGTGGTGGTTCTTCCCCATGGTCCAGCAGGAAGTCGAAGGGCTGACCGCCCAGGCCCGCTAACCGCCGACCGTGCACTGCGGGCCGCCGACCGCCGACTGCACCCTACCCACGGCGGCCCGCGCTACTTCTTTTTCTTCCGCTTGACCCGCTGCAGGTACACCCGACGGTAGTACGTGCCCACCTCTTGCAGGACCCGCCGGCGGTACACTTCCCCGTGTTTGCGGCTGCGGGCCGGCCATTGCGCGGTCCACTTCTCCACCTGGTGGGAAATCTGCCCCCAGGGCGTGGCCCGCTTGCCCCAGGCGTCCAGCCGCTCCTGCCAGGCGTCCAGGAGGCGCTCCATTTCCAGCACGTCGTCGGGCAGGCTCAGAAGACCGTCCCGGCCCCCGATGACGGTGTAATCCCCATACTGCTCGCGGAGTTCTTGCAAGCGGGCGCGCCACGCCTTGAA
>JALXBY010000328.1 GCA_026991215.1 Anaerolineales bacterium | reverse complement strand
GATGGCCTGGGGCGGCTGGGGGCTGTTGCGCTGGTCGGGCCGCGGGCTTGGGCACCCCCTTCTTGAGGCTGCTGCGGCCTGGGCTTTGGGTTCCGGCAGCATGACCCTGGGCGTGTACGTCTTGCTCCTGCTTGGCCTTCCCCTGCGCGTTGCGGTCGTGGTGGTGGCCGCGTTGTTGGCCGTGCTCGGCTGGCGGGCGTGGCGAAACCGTATAAGCAATGGCACCCCTGCGTCGGCGGCCATCCCCCGGCGGGCGTGGGTGGGGTTCCTGTTCCTGGCGGCCTGGGTGGGCCTGCTGGCCGGTTTTGCCGTAGGCAAGGGCTACCACGAAGGGGACGCACTGAGCATTTGGGGCATCAAGGGGTACGGCATCGCGGTGCTGGGCATGCGGGAGGGTACGTACCGGGGCCTGGTCCGGGATTACCCCTTGCACGTCCCCCTGTTGATTGCCCTCCCCAAGGCCCTCTGGGACGATGCCACCGGGATGAGCAAAATCGTGTTCCCGCTGTTTTTGCTGGGCATCGTGACCCTGCTTTACTGGGAAGGCTATCGGCTGTCCAGGCGGGTAGGATGGGCCTTCTTGGGCGCGGGGTTGTGGGCCACCGCGCCCCTGGTGGTGCGGCACGGGCAAATCGCCTATGCCAACCTGGGGGCGGCCTTCTACCTCCTGTGGGGCGTGTGGCTGGCCGTCATGTACCGCCGTTTTTGGCTGGCCGGTCTGCTTCTGGCCTGGGTGGTGTGGGTGCGTCCGGAAGGGTGGTTGCTCGTGGCCGCGGTTTTGCCCGTCATGGCCCTGGGCCTGCGGGACCTCCGGGCCTTGCGTGGGGCCGCCCTGCCACCGGCCTTGATGTTCGCCCTGTGGCTGCTCACCCGGCGGATGGCCTATGCTTACCGCTATGCGCCGGGCATCCTCAAGACCTTCCTCCCTGGCGTACAGGCCCTGTTGCAGGGGCAGGTGGTTTGGGATGCCTGGGGCGCGGTGTTGCGGGCCTGGCGTCTGCTTTTGGCCCCGGAGGTGTGGGGCCTTTTGGGCATCTTCATCCTGCTTGGGCTGCCGTTCCTGGCACGCATGCGCCAGGGGGAGATTGCACGCGGCCTGCGCACGCTGGCCCTGGCCGGGTTCGCCGCGCTGCTGGCGGTCAGCGGCATCTATTACTTCACGGCCTATCTGCCGGGTTCCAACGTGGCCTGGTGGCTGGCCACGGGCTTCGACCGGATGAACCTGCCCACCATGGCCCTGCTTTGGAGCGCGGCCTGGCTCGGCGCAGGCCGTTGGCTTCAGGGTGAATCTTCGGGTGACGGGGAAGGGAGGTATGCATAGGGCGCAGCGTCAACGGGGGAAGGCCATGCCGCGATGGGCCTGGGTGCTCCTGGGCTTTGCAACCCTGCTGGCATGCCAAACGTACCCCGATGGCTACCCGGCCCGCTTTGCGCGTGTTCAGGCCCGCTTTTTTCTGGCCATGTTGGACTGGCATGAACGGGAAGAACTCCGGCCCGCCGCGCCGCGGCCTTTGAAGGGCGTGTTCGTCTGGCAACCCGAAACCCGGCAGTGGGTGCCGTTTGCGCGCACAAAAGAGGAAGTCCGCACGCTTCCAGAACCCCTGCTGGCGCGTTTGGGCCGTTTCCCGGCTACGTACCCCCGTGTAGCCTGCGCGCCTCAGGACCCACGTTTGTGCCTGCGCATTCCCGCGATGTGCAGTCCTGTGGTGGAACTTTCGCGGGATGGGGGCCGAACCTGGCAGGTGGGCTGGCAGTACCCTCCGCGGCGGATGGATTTCCTCCGCAGGGTCTACTTCTGGAACCGCTACTACCGGGTGCAACTGGGCTTCCCGATGGTAACCACAGGCCTGTGCGCGCTGGACGTGGCCTGGACGCCCGACGGCACGGCCTGGGTCGCGATGGGGCACGAGGGCCTGCTGCAATTCCTCCCGCCCGACCGATGGTCCCGCCATGGCCTGTGGCGGGCCGAGCCAACACCTGTCTACCTTGATGGCATTCTGGCCCTCATGATGATGACGCCGGAGTGGCTCCTGTTCGGCTTGGTCGCGCCTCTGGGGGTGCTGGCCCTGGCCAGGGTATGGGACCCCACGGCCTTCGCCCAGGCCCGGCCCTTGTTGCGTTGGTGGAAAGCGATATACGCCGCGGTGGGCCTGCACGTGCTGGCCTGGGTGCTTCTGCTATGGCTGGCACCTGAGGGGACGCAGACCACGCCTCTCCTGTTCTTCATCCTCCTTTGTGTGGGCACCGCGTCCTTTGGGCTTGTGGCCTACCCGCCCGTTTGGACCCTGACCGTGACGAGGCTCCGGCATGGTTGGTGTGGGTACCGCCTGCCGGCCCTGGGGCTGCTCCTCTTTCCGGGCTTCCCCTTTGTGTTGACCTTGTGGGCTGCTACCCCCTGGCCGCTGACCTATCTCGAAACCGTGTTGCTGCTGCTTGTGCTGGGCACAGGGTTGGTTTCCACGTGCTGGAAGGGGAAGGCTCGCGGCACCCCGCGACCCACAGCGGGCCAGGCGTTGGCTTCAGGAGATGGTTGAGTGGGGATAGCGCGCTTTTGCGGCTCTGTGCCCTCTGTGGCTCCGTGTGAGCAACCCCCTCAAGGGCCGAAGAACAGGCGCAGCCAGGCCCGCCAGGGCGGTTCGGGGGTTGGGTGAAAGGCCGGTCCCATCTGGGACAGGGCCAGCCCTTCCTCCGGCGGCTGCACCCGCACCGGCAGTTCCCCCGGTTTGACCTGGCCGGTGCGTTCCCGCCAGCGCTGTTCCAGCGCGGCCAGGTCCGGCGTCGCGGTCAGGGCGTCGGCCAGGGCCTGGCGGGTGGCCTTGAGCACCGCGTTCTGGGTCGCGGCAAAGCGGTAGACCTCTTCCATGCGCCGGTACTGGTGCATGTACCGGGTCAGGGAAATCAAAAGTAACCCGGCCAGCACGAAGAGCACCAGCCAGAAAGCCCGGTGTTCGGTGGCCATGGGGCGCGCACCCTATTCCTTGGGCGGGCTGGGTTGCGCGGTCTGCCCCAGTTCCTTGGAACGCAAGTACGCGGCCCATACCGCGCGGGAGATGGCCGTACGGAAGCCCGCCTTCTCCAGGTAGTACAGCGCGGCTGCGGTGGTCCCGGCCGGCGAGGTGACCTGGTTGCGCAGGTGGGCCAGGTGCACTTCCCCCTGCACCCGCTTGTAGTAGGCGGCCGAGCCTAACACGGTCTGGACCACCAGTTTTTCCGCGATGCGGCGGGGGAAGCCCAGGTGCACGCCGGCATCCACCAGGGCTTCCATGAACAGGAAGACGTAGGCCGGCCCGGTGCCGGAAAGGGCGGTGGCCATGTCCAGGTAGTCTTCGTCGTTCATGTAGATTTCCTCGCCCATCGCGGCCAGGATTTCCCGGGCCATGGCCTTTTGTTCCTCGCTCACCGTGGGGGAGGCCGTCCATACGGTGATGCCCTGCCCGATCTGCCCTGGGGTGTTGGGCATGGCCCGGACGATTTTGTCGTGCCCCAGGCCGGCCGCGATGCGGGCAATGGGCACCCCGGCCACGATGGAGAGCACCAGCGCGTGCTCCGGAATCTGGCCCTGGAGTTCGTGGAGCACCTTGCCCAACAGGGTCTGGGGTTTCACGGAAAGTACGACCACATCCCCCTGCCGGGCCGCGGTGATGTTGTCCACCAGGGGGGTCACGCCATAGCGGGCCTGGAGTTCCTTCACCCGCTCCTCCCGGGGACCGGAGACCACGATGTGGTCTGGCGGCAGGGCCTTTTGGTGCAAAAGGCCCCGAATCATGGATTCGGCCATCACCCCAGGGCCGATGAAGACCACGCGGGTTCCTGCGTTCACCGCTTTCCTCCTTTGGGCAAGGGGTTCTGGGTGCAGGGTTCCTTCAAGTGTGGGGAATTCTCAGGAAAACCAAACCCCCCGCCGCGCGGCCGGAGGCCGGTGAAGGCGGGGGTGATATCAGGGTGTCATTCTGCGGTTATTTTTCCAGCAAGGCCCGGATGCGTTCCCGGATGAAAGGTGGGTATTTTTCCAGTTCGTCTTCGGAAATCACGGGCGTGGAAGAGGGCTTGCGGGCAGGCGTGCTGGGCGCAGGCTTGGCCGCGGGCTTGGGCTGTTGCTTCACCGGGCGCTCGGTTTTCGCGGGACGGCTTTGTTGCTGGCTCGGAAAGGACTGGTCGAACCCGGTGGCCACCAGGACGATGCGGATGCGGTCTTCCATGGATTCGTCGATGACCGCGCCGAAGATGATGTTGGCCTCGGGGTGGGCCACGCTCTGGATGATTTCCGCCGCCTCGTAGACTTCGTGCAGGGTCAGGTTGGGCCCACCGGTGATGTTCAGCAGCACACCCCGCGCGCCTTCGATGGTGAGGTCCAGGAGGCGGTTGGTGACCGCGGCTTCCGCGGCCTTGCGGGCCCGGTCTTCACCGGAGGCCTCGCCCACGGCCATGAGGGCCGCGCCGCCTTCGGCCATGACCGCGCGCACGTCCGCGAAGTCCAGGTTGATCAGACCGGGCACGGTGATGAGTTCGGAGATGCCCCGGACGGCCTGCAGGAGCACGTCGTCGGCCAGGCGGAAGGCGTCCTGCAGGGGGACGCGGCGGTCTACCAGTTCCAGCAGGCGGTCGTTGGGGATGACGATGAGGGTATCCACTTCCTCTTTGAGCGCGGCGATGCCCTCTTCGGCCACCTGGGCCCGGCGGCGGCCTTCGAAGCGGAAGGGCCGGGTGACCACGCCGATGGTGAGGATGCCCTCTTCCCTGGCCAGCCGGGCGATGACCGGCGCGGCCCCGGTGCCCGTGCCGCCGCCCATCCCCGCGGTGATGAACACCATGTCCGCGCCCTTGACCACTTCCCGCAGGTCGTCGACGGACTCCTCCGCGGCCTTGCGCCCGATTTCGGGGTTGCCGCCCGAACCCAGGCCCCGGGTGAGCTTGTCGCCAATCCGCACCCGGATGGGGGCCAGGGAGCGGTTGAGGTGCTGGGCATCGGTGTTGACCGCGATGAACTCCACGTTCTGCACGCCGGCCTGGATCATCCGGTCCACGGCATTGGAGCCGCCGCCACCCACACCGATGACCTTGATGCGCGCGAAGGGTTCGGGGTTGAGGAACAGGGCTTCAGAACTCATGGGCCACCTCCTGGGGTTTGCCGAATTTTACCACACAAGCGCGCGGGTCGTGGCCGATTTTAGGTGGACAGTGGACAGTGGACAGTGGACAGTGGTCAGTGGTCAGTGGTCAGTGGTCAGTGAAGGGTTATGGTCCAGGAATGGGGAAAATCGGGCGGGGTTTGGGGATGGTCCAGTACACTGCGTAGGCTGCGCATTCGCCCTGGAAGCCGGGCCGGGTGCACATCTTCACGAACAGCCGTACCCGCTTTTCCAGCAGGTTCTCGCGCGTGCGCAGGGCCACGGTCACCGTCCCCCCAGGCTGGATGTGGTCCAGCACCTGGGTACAGGTGGGCACGCCGTTGGGGAACACGGTCCGGTACCGGGCCCCGGTCTCCAACACGGTGATTTCCGCCTCCAGGGAGGCCAGGGGCTTCCAGCCCCGGTTGGTTATCTGCACCTGCAGGGCCGGGCTGCCCAGCGTGGGGCAGAAGGGGAGCATGACCGGGTTCTGCCGGGGGTAGGCAAAGGCCGCGGCCGGGGGCGGCGGCGGGGTCACCACGGGCAGTGCGCGCAGCGCCTCTTCCCCTGCCGGCAGGCGCAGCCATCGGGTCCAGGCCCAGCACTGGGCGCCGTTGGGCATCTGCAGCACCACGTAGGCATAGTACACGGGGTTGTAGGCCACCACGGGGACCTGCTGCCCCGGACGCAACACCGCCACCGCCCGGTAGTACGGTGCCGGTCCCTGGCGGCAGAAGAGATTGCCCCGCACCTCGGCCAGCAACGCGGCCGGTGAGGGCGTCGTGGTGGGCTGGGGGGATGGCGTTGTGGTCGCCGTCGCGGTGGCCGTAGGCACGGGTGTTGGTGTGGCCGTGGGCCGGGCTTGTGCGGTGGCCGTGCGGGCTGCCCGTATCCCGGCCACGTATGCGGTCAGGGTCAGGGGCAGGGTGTCCGCGGTCCTTGTGGGGGAAGCCGGGCCGCCTGCGCACCCCGCGAGCCAGACCGTCACCGCGGCCAGCACCAACACCCAGCGCACAGGTTTACTCATAGCGCAGGGCCTCCACAGGTTCCAGGTTCGCGGCCCGGTTGGCCGGGTAGAAGCCAAAGAACACGCCCACCGCGGCCGAAAACAACGTTGCCAGAAGCACCGCCTGCAGGGTGACCACGGCCGGCAGGTCCGTGTCGAACCGGGCGGCAATGAGTTCCACCCCTTTGGCGATGCCCCAGCCCACCAGGATGCCCATCAAGCCCCCCACCAGGCTCAGGGTTACGGATTCCACCAGGAACTGGATGCGGATATCCCGCTTGCGCGCGCCCAGGGCCTTCCGCAGTCCGATTTCCCGCGTCCGTTCGGTCACCGAAACCAACATGATGTTCATGATGCCAATGCCGCCCACCAAAAGGGAAATTCCCGCGATGCCCCCCAGGAACACGGTCAGCACCCCGGTGATGCTGCGGAAGATTTGCAGGAACTGCTGCTGGGTGAAGATGACGAAGTCGTCTTCCTGACCGGGACGCAGGCGTCGCCGCAGCCGCAAAATCTGCCGAATTTCCTCCTTGGCGCTTTCGATGTGGTCCGGCGAGACCGCGGACACCAGAAGCACATCCACCTTGCCCCTATCTTGGGGGTACAGCCGGGCGTACGCGGTGCTCAAGGGGATGACGACGCGGTCGTCCAGGTTCTGCCCGAAGCCGCCGGACCCCCGGTACTCCAGCACGCCGATGACCCGGAAGGGCCGGTTGGCGATGAACAACCGTTCGCCGACCACATCGGTATCCCGGCCAAAAAGGATTTTGGCCAGGTCCGGGCCGATGACCGCGACGCTGGCCTGGGAAAGCAGGTGCTCCTGGGTGAAGAACTGGCCTTCCAGCAGGCCGTACTTGCGCACGATGGTGTACTCCGGTGTGGTGGCCACCAAGGTGGTGATGTGACTCTTGTTCCCCGCGCGGGCCCGGACCGAACGCTGCAGCGTGGGCGCGACGTACTGGATGGACGGCGCCAGAACCGGGTCCCGGAGGGCGTAGGCATCTTGCAGGGTAATGGGGGGCACACTGAGTTGCACTTCCCGTTGTGGGTTGCCTGCGGCCACGAAGAGCAGGTTGGTCCCCAAGGATTCGATGTTCTCCGTGATGATTTTCTGCGCGCCCCGGCCCAGGGCCAGCAGCGCAATCACCGCGGCCACACCGATGATGATGCCAAGCACGGTCAGAAACGAACGGAGTTTGTTGGCCAGCAGGCTCCGTGCTGCTTCGCTCACCGCCAGGATGAAGGTGCTCAACATGGGGGCACCTCCTGCACCATTTACCTTTGGCCTGCCTGTTCCCCAACCAGAAGCCCATCCCGCAGCAGGAGAATCCTGGACATCCGCTGCGCGACTTCAGGGTCATGGGTGACCACCACTAAGGTGACGCCCTGCTCCCGGTTCAACTGCAGCAGCAGGTCGAGGATCTCCTGGCCGGTCTTGGTATCCAGGTTGCCCGTGGGTTCATCGGCCAGGATGATGGCCGGGTTGTTGACCAAAGCACGCGCGATGGCCACCCGCTGCTGCTGCCCGCCAGAGAGTTCGTTGGGCCGGTGATGGAGTCGCTCCCCCAGGCCGACCCGTTCCAGCATCTCCCGTGCCCGGCGGTGGATGCCCCGCCACTGCCCGGCATAGCGCAGGGGCAGGGCCACGTTTTCCAGCGCGGTCAGCCGGGGGAGCAGGTTGAAGGCTTGGAACACGAACCCGATTTTCCGGTTCCGTACGTAGGCCAGTTGGTCGTCGTTCATTTCCGAGACCTTCTGGCCGTCCAGGTAGTACTCCCCGGAGGTGGGCTTATCCAGGCAGCCGAGGATGTGCATCAGGGTGGACTTGCCGGAACCCGAAGGGCCCATGATGGCCACGGCTTCCCCTGGATAGATGCGAAAACTCACCCCCCGCAACGCCGGGACCTGGACGTCCCGGCCCAGGGTGTAAATTTTCACCAACTCCCGCGCTTCGATGACCGGTTGGTCGTTCCGGGTCTGGTTCATCGGTGCCCTCAAGCCAGGGGAATGTCCGAAAAATCACGGCCCGAAGGGGTTCTCGGTTGGGGGATTGAGCACCACGGGGTCCCCTTCCTGGAGTTCGCCGTCCAGAATCTGGACGTAGGTCTCCCCACTCAGGCCCAGGCGGACCGCGACCGGAGTGGGCTGGCCCCCGCGCAGTACGTACACCGTGGGCTGGCCTTCGATGACCCGCACGGCCCGGGCCGGTACCAGCAGCGCGTCTTCCACCACCGGGCCGTAGATGGTCACCGCGGCGTTCATGCCCAGCCGCAGCCGCTCGTCGGCATTGGTCAGCCGGATGCGTACCCGGAACTCGGTGATGCCGGACCGGGGGTTGACCGTGGCCACGGGGTCTACCCGTTCCACCACGCCGTTATAGGTGGTGTAGGGGATGCCGTCGAAGGTGATTTCCGCCTCCAGCTCCGGCTGCACCTGGGGCGCGTCGAACTCGTTGACGCCGACCAGGACGTAAAGCGTCCGGGTATCGTCCAGGCGCAGGGCTTGCATCCCGGGCTGTACCCAGGTGCCGGCTTCGGTGTAGACCTGGGTCACGGTGCCGGTGAAGGGCGCGGTCAGGGTCGCGGTGGACAGTTGGGCTTTGAGAGCCCGGATCTGCGCTTCCAATTGGGCCAGTTCCGGGGGGTTGCCTTCCTTCCATTGTTGATAGACCTGTTCGGCATAGGCCCGCTGCTTTTGGGCCAGGGCGTACGCGCTTTTGTAGCGCTCCAGGGTGATTTCACTGACGGCCTCGCCATCCGCGATTTTGTCGTAGAGGCTTTCCAGATTCTTACGGGCCCGGTCTTCCTGATAGCGGGCCTGGGCGTAATCGTCGTAGGCCCGGGCCTCACCGATGAGGCGGAGTTGCTCCATCTGCTGTTCCAGTTGCAGGAGCTGGGCCTGGGCGCTCAAAAGGGCCTGGGGCAGGGTGTCGGGGTCCAGCCGGGCCAGCACGTCCCCCCGCTGCACCCTGTCCCCAACCTGGACCGTTTCGGCCACCAGGCCCGAAGTCTGCCAGAAGAGCACGGTGGACCTGGCCGAGGCCACCTCGCCGGTGGCCGAGATGGTGGCCTGCAGGCGGCCGCGGCGGGCGGGCTCGGTCTTCCACACAGGGGCCGCAGGGGTCTGGCGCCAGGCCCGGAGCAGGGCAAAGCCGGCGGTGCGGTCTTCTGCGCCCGCCGGGGACCGGGAACTGCGCCACAGGTACACACCGGCCCCCAGGAGCAAGGCAAGAACAAGGAAGACAAGGACGCGGCCGCGCATGGCGTTCCCTCCCATCATGCTTCCGAGGGGGTATCCATGGACGCTGGGGGATGGGTTTCGGCTTCCAGGTGCTGCTGTAGCCCGGCGTATAGTTTCTGCAACAGGTGAATCAGGTTCTGCCGTTCTTCCTGGCTCAGCGCCGAAGCCAGGCGGTTGAAGAACGCGAAATGGGCCGGCGCGCGTGCGGCGATGGCCTCCAGGGTCTGGGCCGTCGGCAGGATGCGGATGCGCCGGCCGTCTTCTGGGTCGGGCACGCGCTGCACCCACCCTTCCCTTTCCAGGGCCTGGAGCAGGGCGCTCAGGGTGCCTTTGGTGATGCCCCGCATCCGGCGCAGGGCCTCAAAAGGCACCCCGTGGGGATAAGGCCCCTGGCTGAGGAAGAAGATGTAAAGCAACAACCGGAACCGGGGTTGGCTGAGGTTGGCCATTTCCGGCCGGGCGCGCATGGCCCGCTGATAGGCCACGGCCACCACATGCACCAGCCGGGCGATTTCCGCGCCGGTGATGTCCTCCACCCCCAGGCTGTTGGCCCACTGGCGCAGGGTCTGGGACCAGTGCTCCCAGGGTTCCATGAAACGACATGCTCCCTGCTTTGGGTTCACGAGGGCCAATTGTACGACGCCAAACAAATGCTGGCAAGGGCGCGGTGGTTTCGCGCTTGCCAAAGGCCCGACCCCTCCCCTATAATTGCGCCACGCCCTTCGTACAAACTTTTTGAGGAAGGAGGAATGAGATGCTACGAAAGCGGACCTTCTGGCTGTTCGTGGTCAGCCTGCTGGCCCTCATGGTGCTGGCCGCCTGCCAGCAAAGCCAACCGGCGGGCGGGGAAACCCGAGAAGTGGTCAAGACCGTGGTCGTGACCGTGGAAGTGCCGGCCCAGGGCGGTGAGCAACAGGCCGGCCCGGCCGTGCCCCAGGGCTACGGCGCGACCCTCAAGGCCGTCCAGGAACGGGGCTACATCATCTGCGGCGTCAACGGCCAGTTGCCCGGCTTCTCCTACGTTGATAAGGAAGGCAAGTGGTCTGGCTTCGACGTGGACTTCTGCCGCGCCCTGGCTGCGGCCATCTTCGGCGACCCCGAAAAGGTCGAATACCGGCCCCTGACCGCGAAGGAGCGCTTCACCGCGCTGCAGACGGGCGAAATCGACGTGCTCATCCGCAACACCACCTGGACCCTGACCCGCGACGCGGAACTGGGGGCCAACTTCGTGGCCACCACCTTCTACGACGGCCAGGGCTTCATGGTGCCCAAGGATAGCGGCATCGAGAAAATCGAGGACCTGAACGGTGCCCGCATCTGTGTGGCCACCGGCACCACCACCGAACTCAACCTGGCCGACGTCATGGCGGCCCGGGGGCTGGAATACGAACCCGTGGTGTTCGAGACCGCGGACCAGGTCTTCGCCGCCTATGAAGAGGGCACCTGCGACGCGGTGACCACCGACAAGTCCGGTCTGGTCTCCCGCAAGGCCGTGCTCAAAGAGCCCGATGCCCACGTGATTCTGGAAGAGACCATCTCCAAAGAGCCTCTGGGTCCCGTGGTGCGCCACGGCGATGACCAGTGGTTCGACATCGTGCAGTGGACCGTGTTCGCCACCTTCGCGGCCGAAGAGTACGGCATCACCAGCCAGAACGTGGACCAGGTCAAGGCCGAGACCAAGAACCCCGAGGTCAAGCGCATCCTGGGCGTGGAAGGCGAAATGGGCCAGAAACTGGGCCTGAGCAACGACTGGGCCTACAACATCATCAAGATGGTGGGCAACTACGCGGAGATTTACGACCGCAACCTGGGCCCCGGCACGCCCTTCAACCTGCCCCGGGGCCTGAACGCCTCCTACATCGACGGCGGGCTGCTGTACGCGCCGCCCTTCCGCTAAACCCAGGCCCGGTGCAGTAGAAAGAGCCGAGGCGGTCCGAATAGCGGGCCGCCTCGGCTCTTTTTCGTCGTTCGTCGATGGTCGATGGTCGTTGGTCGATGGTCGTTGGTCGATGGTCGATGGTCGTTGGTTGTTGGTTGGTGGG
>JALXBY010000327.1 GCA_026991215.1 Anaerolineales bacterium | reverse complement strand
CTGCTGCCAGGAAGCAGGCGGTGAACCTGTTTCCCAGACCCAGAGCATCTCGCCCTGCACCTCGAGGCGCGTCAGGCCCAACTCCCGAAGTCGTTTTCGCACCGAGGCCAGGAAGTGCTGCATCCGATCGCGTGCATCATAAAGCACCCGACCATCCAGCGCGATTTCCAACGTCAAGGGCACGACCCGACCGTACCACTCTTCCGGCGTGTATAAGAGCGGGTCGGCCAGGGTGCGCCAGGGTTCGGGCGCGGCCTGCAACCACACCTTCCAGCGCTTCAGCGGGCTTTGGGGCAGGCCCTGGACCACGACGAGCAGGTCCCAATCGCTTTCGGGCCGGGCCTCGCCCCGGGCCCGGGATCCGAAGAGCACCACCGCGTCCAGGCGCTCGCCCAGGGTCCGTTGCAAATGGCGTACCAGGTGGTTGAGGTCAGGATTAGCCATGTTTAATAACGGCTCTGGAGAAATGTTTCCAGATAATTTTCGGTGTTTTACTCAAACCAGTAAAGATCGAAATCGGTTATATTTAAAGATTGCCAGAGTGTATCCTTTCGGCTCGAATGCCATAGGCGTTGCGGGGAGACCCCCAACCACTGTTTTAAGTCAGTTAGCACATCGGAACGTAAAACGCCGCCCGGCAATGACGCGGGAATCCAGCCCCAAATGCGAAATTCCCATTGGTTGCTATTTACCGGGTATGCATGGGAGACATGGATGAGCGACTTTTGCCCCGGCTCCCCCAATAAGCGATGGCGTACTTGGTCATCCCAATTGGATCGCGCAAAATTACGTAGATGAAACCGTACAATAGAAGCCAGAGGCAGGACTGCACTTCGTTGAGATGAATTTGCCTGGTGAAAGTACCACTCCAATTCATCGTCAGGAAAAATGTTTGCTGCTCGTTCACAAAGCCACTTTTTTGGGTCCTGGTTCCCTATAGAAAACCGCACTTTAGCGGAGAAGAAACCATCCAGCGAAGGCCGGTCAGGATGATGTCGGATATTATCGCGTCGGTTGCGTCGTTGTTGAGGCCAAGGCTTCCCGCCGTCCAGATTTAGTGGGTATAAACCTTCAACTTCCACTACCCCATACCCCTGCTGTGTCCGTGCTCCCAAACCACCCCAGCACTCTATCCAGGACAACGTTAGGCTTAACATCTCCCATACCTTTCTCCATGACCAACCTTCAGGAAGTCGTAACGGTACAAATTGAAGCGTCGCTTCTCCCAAGAAGCCTCTTCCTAAATGCCATCCGCGATGATCGCGCGCATTACGCATTTTGATCTCCAATTTGCTGCCACGTTCTCTATTCCACCACACCGGTCCTTCCAACCTAAAGGCCCGTTGCAGTCCTGTCGCGCCAAACACCGCGCATACATCACAATATCGCCCCTGGCGGTCTGGACATCGGTCGTCTCCCGTCGGGTCACACGCGTACCCACCCAGCCCCCGCACGATGGCCTCGTACCACCAGCGCAGGGAGCCGAGGATGCCCGTTTCGTGGATGCGGTCCATGGTGCCGTCGATGCCCCCGGTCCACAGGGGCGTCAGGGTGCGGATGCGGACGGTCAGGGTTTCGGTCATGGGGCTTCCTCAAGGAAAGCAGGATTGGCAGGCCACGGCCTGCCTGATGTTATTTTTCAAGTATAACCGAAATCCCCCCCAGGCGGTGCTGGTGCTGCCTTAGGCTTTGCTTAAAACTTCCCCAACAACCCCTGGGGCCGCACCATCATGATGAGCAGGTAGAGCAGGTACACGGGGATGTCCTTCAGGGCCGGGCTGAGGAAGTAGCCGGAGAAGACCTGGACCAGGCCGATAATCAACCCGGCCACGAACGCGCCTTCGATACTGCCGAAGCCGCCCAGGGCCACGGTCACGAAGGCAATCAGCCCAAAGACCTGGCCCACTAAGGGATGAATGTAGAAATAGTTGGCCAGCAGCGCCCCGGCAATGCCCAGGGACCCCGCGCCAATGGCCCAGGTCCAGGCGAACATGCGTTCCGGGTCGATGCCCATGAGGGAAGCCGCCTCCCGGTCCTCCGCGGTGGCCCGCAGGTGCAGGCCCAGTTCGGTCTTGTAGACCACCCAGGCCACCAGCGCGGTCCCCAACACCGAGCCAAGGCCCGCGGCCAGCCGCGTCCAGGGGATGCGCAGCGCGCCCAGAACCAGGCTCCCCGAAATCCAGGGGTCGGGGATGGCCCGATAGTCAGGGCTCCAGATGAACTGGGCCATGCCTCGCAGGAAAATCATCAGGCCAAAGGTGACGAAGATCTGGGCCAGGAAGGTGGCCCGCAGCACCGGCCGGATGATGAGTTTGTGGACCAGCACGCCAAACAGGGCAAGGCCCACGGTCACGAAGGGCAGGGAAACCAGGGGGTCCCAGTTGAAGGCCACATACAGGGTGAACACCCCGTACATGGCCAGCATGAGGAAGTCGCCGTGGGAGAAGTTGACGATTTCCACCACACCCCAAATCAGGGTCAGGCCCAGCGCGACCAGGGCATAGACCAGCCCGGCCAAAATCCCGTTGATGAGCAGTTGCAGGAAAATCTCCATGGCAGGCACCCCCGCGAGCAAGGTGGTGGGCATGATGCCCCATTGTACCGAAAGTGTGCGGTGGGCAGTCCGCAGTGCGCAGTGTGCGGGCCGGAGGGGTATGTCGCAGCCTGCGCGCTGCGGCCAGCGATGGGCGCGCACGTGAAGTGGCGTACAATTGGGTGTACGCTGCGGGGCCGGTGCACCGGCTTCCCCCACCCTGCCCCTGGAGCGAAACCCATGCTGGCCAAGCGCATCATCCCCTGCCTGGATGTGGACAACGGCCGGGTGGTCAAGGGCGTGCGTTTCCAGAACCTGCGGGACGCCGGCGACCCGGTGGAACAGGCCCGCCGCTACGAAGCCGAGGGCGCGGACGAACTCGTGTTCTTGGACATCTCGGCCACGCCGGAAGGACGGAAGACCACGGTAGAACTGGTGGCCCGGGTTGCGGAGCAGGTCTTCATGCCCTTCACCGTGGGCGGCGGCATTCGGACGGTAGAAGACATGCGCCGACTGCTCCTGGCCGGGGCCGATAAGGTCAGCGTGAACAGCGCGGCCGTGCGCAACCCCGACCTGCTGACCGAAGCCGCGCTGCGCTTTGGCAGCCAGTGCGTGGTGCTGGCCATCGATGCCAAACGGGTCTCCGCGCCCGATGAGCCGCCCCGCTGGGAAGTCTACATCAGCGGCGGCCGGGTGCCCACCGGCCTGGACGCGGTGGCCTGGGCCGTGGAAGGGGTGCGCCGCGGGGCCGGGGAGATTCTGCTGACCAGCATCGATGCGGATGGCACCCTGCAGGGCTACGACCTGGCCCTCACCCGGGCCGTGGCCGAAGCCGTGGAGGTGCCGGTCATCGCTTCGGGCGGCGCGGGCACGCCCGAACACTTCTACCAGGTGCTTACCCAGGGCAAAGCCGATGCTGCCCTGGCCGCTTCCTTATTCCATGACGGCGTGCTGCGCATC
>JALXBY010000326.1 GCA_026991215.1 Anaerolineales bacterium | reverse complement strand
GTTTGGGCCGTGGGGGGAGGGGGATCTCCCGGCCCTGGCTGAGGAAGCGCATGGCCCGGCGGACTTCCGGGTGCCCTGGCGCGAGCTGGTTGGCCTGCTGGAGCATGCGCAGGGCCTCATCGGCTTTGTTCAGCCGCTGCAGCAGGGCGGCCGTGTAAAGGTATTCCCGCACGGCATCGGCCGTGCGCTTTTGGTGGGTGTAGGCCCGGGCCAACAAGTAGTGGGCCTGAATCATCTCGGGCCGCCAGGCCACCGCGCGCTCCAGGTTTTCCACGGCTTTTTCCAGATGGCCCAGTTTGGCGTAGGCCTTGGCCGCGCGCATGGCGGCTTCGGCCGCGGTGCGCACGTCGCCCACGGCTTCGTAGGTCGCGGCCAGGCGCTCCCAGTGGCCCGGGTTCTCCGGTTCCTTTTCCACCAACTTGCGATACACCCGCAGGGCCTCTTCGTACCGGCCCAGGTAATAGAGGGAAAGGGCATACCCGGCCAGGGCCTGCAGGTGGTCCGGTTCCTGTTCCAGCACCCGGGCATAGTTCTCGGCCGCGGTTTCCCAGTCCATGGCCCAAAAGGCTTCGTTGGCCGCGTCCAGCCATTCCTGAAGGGATGAGGCGCGCTGCTCGCTCATGCCTGTGCTTCCTCCCAGGGCTGCATATCCGCCCAGTTTTGCCCCACCTTGACCTCCACCACCAAGGGTACCCGCAGGGTGTAGGCCGTTTCCATGATTTCCCGCACCCGGGGTGCGACCTGGGGCAGGTCGGCCTTCGGTACTTCGAAGACGAGTTCGTCGTGGACCTGCAAAATCATATGCACCTGGGGCCATTGGGGGAGCAAATTCCGATGTAAGTGTAACATGGCGAGTTTGAGGATGTCCGCGGCCGAGCCCTGGATGGGTGCGTTGACGGCTTCCCGTTCGGCCCGTTGGCGCAGGCGCTGGTTGACCGCGGGGTTTTGCAGTTCCGGGAAGTACCGCCGGCGGCCCAGCAGGGTTTTGACGTAGCCGTATTCGTACGCATGGCGCAGGGTTTCATCCAGGTAGGCCTTGACGCGGGAGAAGCGGCCGAAGTAAGCCTCGATGAAGCGCCGCGCGGTGGCCACCGGCACGCCGATGGTCTGGCTCAGGCCGTAGGGGCTCATGCCGTAAATCAACCCAAAGTTCACGGCCTTGGCCGTGCGCCGCATCTCAGGCGTGACCTCTTCCGGCGGCACCCCAAAGATGACCGCAGCCGTGGTGCGGTGGATGTCTTCCCCCGCTTTGAACGCGGCAATCAAGGCCGGGTCCTGGGAAAGGTGGGCCAGAATCCGCAGTTCGATTTGGGAGTAATCCGCGGAGAGCAGCACGTACCCTTCGGGCGCGACGAAGGCCCGCCGCACCCGTCGGCCCCATTCCGTGCGTACGGGGATGTTCTGCAGGTTGGGGTTCTGGGAAACGATGCGCCCCGTGGACGCGCCCGTGGGGTTGTACGTGGTGTGTACCCGGCCCGTTTCCGGATGCACTTCTTCCAGCAGGGCGTCCACATAGGTGGACTTGAGTTTGGCCAGTTCCCGGTGTTCCAGAATCCAGGCCACCACGGGGTGCTGGTCCCGGAGTTTCTCCAGCACGTCCGCGGCGGTGGAGTACAGCCCGCTGCTGGTCTTGCGGGTGCGTTCGGGCGGCTTGAGGCCCAGTTCCTGGTATAGCACCACGGCCAGTTGATGGGGGGAGTTCAGGTTGAAGGGGTGGCCCACGGTCTGGTAAATCCGTGATTCGATTTCCCGCAGCCGCTGTTCCAGTTCCTGGCCCAGGGCCTGGAGGTAGGCCACGTCCACGGCCACGCCCCGCATTTCCATGTCCATCAGCACGGGCAGCAGGGGCATTTCCACGTCGAAGAACAGGTCGAGGAGGTCCCGTGCCTTCAGGTCCTGGATTTGCAAAGGTTTGAGGCGCAGCACGGTGACCACGTCGCCCACCGCGTAAGGCGCGGCTTCTTCCACCGGGACCTCGGCCATGCTCTTTTGCTTGCGTCCCCGACCGATGAGGCTTTCGATTTCGGTCATGGCCATGCCCAGGCGCTTCCAGGCCAGGGCCTTGAGGCTGAGCTGGCGGGTATCCGGGTCAATTAGCCATTCCGCGAGCATGGTATCGAAGTGCAGGCCCTGGGGACGCAGGCCATGGCGGGCCAGCACCACCGCGTCGAACTTCAGGTTGTGGCCCACCTTGGCCACCTGGGGGTCTTCCAGGACCGGGGCCAGGGCTTCCCGCACCCGTGGCCAGGGCAGGCTGGGTCCGGCCTGGTGCCCCACCGGGATGTAGTAGCCCTCGTTGGGGTTCACGGCCAGGGAAAGGCCGACCAGGCGGGCCTGCATTTTGTCCAGCCGGTCGGTTTCGGTATCCAGAGCCAGTTCGCGGGCCGAAGCCAGCCGTTCCTGCAGGGCCTGCAACTCGGCCTCGGTGCGCACCACGTGGGTGGTGTAGCCCGTTTCCTGGACTTCGACGTGGCGGAACAGGGACGGTTGGTGGGCCGGCGCGGTGCGGCGGTCGGCTTCGGGTTCCCGTTTTTCCAACAACTGCCGCAGCCGGCGGGCCAGGGAGCGGAATTCCAGTTCCCGAAACAGCGCGTCCACCCGGTCGTAGTCGAAGCGGGCCCAGGTGCGGGCGCTTTCCAGGTCCAGGTCGATGGGCAAGTCGGTGCGGATGGTGGCCAGTTGCTTGCTCAGGAAAGCCAGTTCGCGGCCGGCCTCCAGTTTGGCCCGCAGGGAGGGCCGGAGTTCGTCCAGGTGTTCGTAGATGTTCTCCAGGGTGCCGTAGGTTTGCAGGAGTTTGACCGCGGTTTTGGGCCCGATGCCGGCCACGCCGGGGATGTTGTCGGACTTATCGCCCACCAAGGCTTTGTAGTCGGGGATTTGGTGGGGGTGTACACCCAGGGTTTTGTAGACCCGGGCCGGGGTATAGTCCTCGGCGTCGGCGAGTTTCTTGCCGGGCAGGGTGACGATGATGCGTTCCGCGGCCAGCTGGAGCAGGTCCTTGTCACCGGTGATGATTTTGACGGTGAGGAAGTCGTTTTCCTGAAGCAGGCGATGGGCCGCGGAACCGAGGACGTCGTCGGCCTCGTAGTTCTCCAGTTCCAGGATAGGGAAGCCGAAGGCCCGCACCAGTTCGTAGATGCGGTCCATCTGGACCAGCATTTCCTCGGGCATCTTGGTGCGGGTGGCCTTGTATTCGGGGTAGAGGGTGTCGCGGAAGCTGCGTCCCGCGTCGAAGGCCACGGCCAGGTAATCGGGCTGGTCCTGCAGCACCCGCAGGAGCACGCTGGTGAATCCATAGGCGGCCGCGGTGGGCTCGCCCTTGGAGGTAATCCACCGGCGGGCGACTTCTTCTACGCCGCCCGTCAGGGCATAATAAGCCCGGTAGGCAATGGCATGGCCGTCCAGCAGGTAACACACGGGGAACATCGCGGACTCCTTGGCCGCATCGCGGCGGACGGGGGTGGTTAAGGTTATCAGAATTGTACTCGGGGTGGGGG
>JALXBY010000325.1 GCA_026991215.1 Anaerolineales bacterium | reverse complement strand
CTCTTTTACGTGGGCATGACCCGGGCCCAGGAACGGCTTATCGTGAGTTGGGCCCGCAAACGCCGCCTGTTCGGAAAGACCCGGGCGGGCCGGCCTTCGCCCTTCCTGGAAGCCATCCCCGAAGCCTTCAAACGGGAACACCGCCATACCCCGCCTGCCAGGCCCCGGCCTCGGGGTCGGCAGCTTTCCCTGTTTGGGGAAGACCTGGGCGCTTCGGCCCGCGGATGACATCCCATCTCCCGGAGGAGGTAATGGACGCACCGGTGATTGGCATCACCACCGGGTACTGGCCCCGTGAGGGGAAACCCGGCCTGGTGGCCGTGCCCGAATCCTACATCCAGGCCGTGATGCGCGCGGGGGGCATTCCCCTGCTTTTCCCCTTCCCCGCGCCGGTGGAGGCCGTGCCCCTGTACCTCCAGCAGGTGCAGGGGGTGCTGTTCATCGGCGGCGGGGATATCGGCCCCGAATACACCCACAACCCCCAGGGGCCTTTGCGGGAAGTGCAGCCCGACCGGGACCGGTTCGAGTTCGCCCTGATGCACCAGGTGCTGGAACGGGGTGTGCCCTTCCTGGCCATCTGCCGGG
This sequence comes from Anaerolineales bacterium, assembly GCA_026991215.1. Classification (GTDB taxonomy): domain Bacteria; phylum Chloroflexota; class Anaerolineae; order Anaerolineales; family DRMV01; genus S139-71. Next base: position 2,940 of record JALXBY010000325.1, on the reverse strand, counting down.
GGATTCAGTTGCTGAACGTCGCGTTGGGGGGAAGCCTGTACGTGCATCTCCCCCGCGATTACCCCGGCGTGAACCACGACCAGGGCCCCCGCCGCTACGAGCGGGTTCACGAGGTGCAGGTCGCGCCCGAAAGCCGGCTGGCCCGCATCCTGGGCGGGACCCGGTTCCGGGTCAACAGCATCCACCACCAGGGGTTGAACCGGCTGGCCCCCGGCCTCCGGGTCGCGGCCCGGGCCGAAGACGGCCTGGTGGAGGCCGTGGAGGTGGAGGGTCACCCCTTTGGCATCGGGGTACAGTGGCATCCGGAACTCCTGGCCCCCCAGGACCCGGCCATGGCCCGTCTGTTCAGCGCGCTGGTGGAAGCGGCCCGGCAATACCGCCGCGAAGGTCGCAGCACGGGGGCGTGAACGGTCGGATGCTTCTAAACGTTTTATAAATGCTACCAGCCCGCCCATATTTGCAACGCCGGGAAAGCGTGGTATGATGTAGGGCGTCTCCTTGGCAAGAGGGAGGAACCATGAGCACGGAAGAGCGCAAAATCACCATCATCGAAGGCCCGCCGCCCACCTTTGAGCCGGTCCCACCGGTACAGATGGGCGTGCTCCTGGGTGTGCTGGAGGGGCCAGAAGGGCATCAACTCGCGGTCACGCGGGTGCGGGCCCTCAACGGTCCGGCGCTGGTCGAACGGTGCTACCGGGCCTGGCGCGACCGCACCATGATTCCCCTGGAGTTCCGCACCCCCATGGGGACCCTGCAACGGGTACCCATCGTGGCCGTCAAGCACCAGAAGACCGAAGAGGGTGACGTGCTCACCCTGTGGGTGCTCCTCACCCGGGACGTGCTGGAAGAGATGGTCGAGGCCCAGGACTGGAACGACGAAGACGACGACCTGGACCTCTCCGACGACTGGGCATAACCCCGGACCCGACCAGGGTCGTTGGCAACCGCGTTCGCCCGCGTAGCTCAACTGGACAGAGCACCGGACTTCGGATCCGGTGGTTGGGGGTTCGAGTCCCTCCGCGGGCGCAGGGGCCCATCAAGCGGGCCCCTTTTTCAAATCCTGTGGGGGGAAGGGGATACACCCGTTCCCCCGGCCGCGTTCGACCCCACCAACCCATCTTTCCTGGAAGGGTCATGCCCCGCCGTACCCTCCGATGGTTGCCGATAGCCGCCATGGGCCTGGGGGCCGTGGCCCTGCTCCTGGCCGCCGCGTGGACCTACCGCCTCGGCTTCCCCCTGGACGACGCCTGGATTTACCAGGCCATCGCCCGCACCTGGCTCCGTTCGGGGACCTGGGGTATCCGCGCCGGCCAGCCGGCGGCAGGGGCCACCGCGCCCTTGTGGGTCCTCTTGGTGGCGCCGGGGCATCTGCTCCCATGGCCCTTCCCCATGGTCTGGACCTGGCTGCTGGGCCTGGGGCTGCTCGGTGTGGTGCTGTGGTCGGCCATGGGGGAAGCCCAGCGCCACCTGCCCGCGCTGGCCTGGCTGCCGCCCCTGCTTTTGGCCTGGGAATGGCACCTGCTCTGGGCCGCGCTCTCGGGCATGGAAATCCCCCTCTTCCTTGCCCTCTTGTGGTTCACCCTGGCCCAACTGCGGCAGGAACAACCCCGCTGGGGCCTGGTGGGATGGCTGGTGGGCCTGGGCCTCTGGGTGCGGCCGGAAGCCGTGCTGTGGCTCCTGCCCTGGGCCTGGCGGATGGCCTGGGTGCCGGCGGGCCAGCGCCGGCGGGCCGTGTTCCACACCCTTTACCCCTTGCTCCTCATGGCCGGGCTGTACGTCCTGGTTCAGGTGGCCCTGACGGGCGCGCCCTGGCCCAATACCGCCTCGGCCAAGGTGGTGGAATACAGCGTGTTGCGGCAGCAGCCCTACCTGCAGCGCTGGCTGCGCATGTGGCTGCCCCTGTTGGCTGGCGTGGCCGTGGCCCTGCTCCCCTGGGTCCCCCTGGGGATGCGGGCCTACGACCGGCCCTGGGCCTGGGGTGAAGCCCTGTGGATGCTGGCCCACCTGAGCCTGTACGCCTGGCGGCTTCCGGTGACCTATCAGCATGGCCGGTACGTGCTGCCCGTGCTGCTCCCCCTGGTCTGGTGGGGCGGCTACGGTCTGGCCCGGCTTCAGCCGACCCGATGGCCCCCGCGCTGGGCCATCCGCCTTCGGCTGGCCGGGCTTGCCCTGGCCCTGGGCCTTCTGGTGGGGTTCCTGGGCCTGGGCTTGCGGGCCTATGCCCTGGATGTGGCCATCATCGAAAGCGAGATGGTGGATACCGCCTTCTGGGTCCGGGAAAACCTGCCCCCCCAGGAGACCCTGGCCGTGCACGACATCGGCGCGATGGCCTACTTCGCGCCGCAGCCCTTGCTGGACCTCGCGGGACTGGTCAACCCCGAAGTCATCCCCATTTTGCGGAACGAAGACGCGCTGGCCCGGTACCTGCTCCAGCGTCAGGTCCGCTACCTGGTGACCTTCCCCGGCTGGTACCCCCGGCTGGTGGCCTGCGCCCGACCTATCTACCAGGGAGATAAGCCCTTTTCCCCCAGCCTGGGCGGTGAGCACATGACCGTTTACCGCTGGCAACCCTGCCCGGACGCCCTGCAAGCAGAAAGCGCCCGCACCAGGGAGCGCGCCCCATGACCCCTGCTGCGTGGAAGGCCCTGGGCCTGCTGGGGGCCGTCATCGCCCTGATGTTCTGGGGGAAGGTTCGCCTGGACGTGCTGGGCCTGAGCATCCCCATTGCCCTGGTCCTCCTGGGCCTGGCCGCGCCCCAAACCGTGTTCGCGGGGTTCTCCAACCCTGCGGTGCTGACGCTAATCTTCATCTTCATGATTACACGGGGGTTGGAACGCACCGGCGCGGGGGACGCCCTGGCCCGGCGGATGATGCGCTGGATTCAGGGGGAAGCGGGCAGGCCCCGGCCCTCGGAGCGGCGGGTGCTGGCCGTGGTGGTCG
>JALXBY010000324.1 GCA_026991215.1 Anaerolineales bacterium | reverse complement strand
TCGCTGACCAGATCGGTCAGGTCCCGCTCGCGCAGCATGGCCCGCTTCCAGCGGTTGAAGGCCGGCATCATGTGGGGGAGAAGGCGCAGGGCATAATAGGGTGGTAAAATGGGCAGGCCAATCATATCCCCAAAGACGATGAGCATGAACAGGTACTCCAGATAGGCGCGGCGTCGCCGGAACTCCAGTTCGATTTCGTAGAACAGCATGCCATAGAAGAAGCCGCGCACCCACGTCCAAACCCGTTGCCACCAGGATGCCTGGCGTTCCATTTGCCCCTGCCTCCTCCAAATGTTCCCCTCAACGAGGTGCGGTATGGCCTGGCAAATCAATCTCAGTTTTTGGGTGACGGTTCTGGTTATCGTGTTGGTCCTGGGGTTTTTGTGGGGGCTTTGGGTCAACCGACGTCACGGAAAGGCATTATACCGCCGTTTTCTTCCAGCCCTGAACGCGTGGGGAAGGCCGGCTTCGGCCCGGTGGCTGGGCGGCATCACCACCGCGTTGGCCGTGCGGGTGCAGGGTATGCAAGCGCCGTATCGCAGCATGGACGCCATCGTGCTGTTGGAACCCCGGGAGTTCTGGCCTATCTGGTGGGTGACCCGGCTTCAGGGGCAGCGGGACGCGTTGATTTTGCGCATCAACCTGCGCCGCACGCCCCATACCGAGTGGGAGTGGCGGAAGCTGGGTGTCCGGGTCCCTGGCTTCCTGCCGCCGGCAGCCGAGGAAGGGTTCACCGCCCTGAACGCGGCGGGCTTTCGCGGTTGGGTGCGTCCCCAACGGGAGGACGCGGGACCGTGGCCGTCCTTCCTTTCCACCTATCGCGATGGGTTGCAGGCCCTTTCCCTGCGCAAACAGCGGCCCCATGTGCTGCTCCGCATCCGCACCCAGGGCCTGGACCTGGACCGCTTCCTCCGGGACCTGGCCGAGGTGCTTCAACCCTGGCTGGCGTGAGGGGGCGCGAACCCGTCAAGGGGATGGGGCTTCGACAAAACGAACCACGCTGAGGAGCACGCCCAGATGCCGCACCTGGAAGACTTCCCGGGCCTGGGGGTGGACCTCCTGAAGCCAATTGGCCCGGCCCAGGATGACGGCATAGAAGGGCGGGGCAACCTGGTCCGCTTGCTCGCTGCGATACAAATCGAATTCCCGGGTCAGGGCGTTGTCCAGCACGACGAACGGTCCCCACACGACCACCTTGCTCCCTTCGGGCACCTGGCGGTCGAGGAAGCCCGCGACTTCCCGGAAGGACGTGGCCCAGTAGTCCATTTCGTAGCGCCCATAAGCGCCAGGCACCCAGCCGACCAGCCCGTTGTAGTACACGTAGGTGTAGGGGTGATGGCTCCACAGATACCCAACATTGGCGAACAGGGAGACCAGGACCACGACCCCGAACCCCCAGGGCCGCCGCCGGACCAGGAGGTCCAGGGGGTATCCGGCCAGGAGGAAGAGGGCCGGGAGGAGGAACAGCATCTGGCGGGCATTGTCGTACAGCACCGGTCGCCGCCATATGATGAACAGCAGCGGGAGGCCGTACCAGTATCCGATGAGGAGGCCCAACCGCGGCTTTGCCCGCAGGAGCCACGGCAGGGCAAGCACACCGGCCGCGAGCAAAACCAGGGCCGGCTCCGTGAGTTGGATGACGTGCAGCCAGGGTGCGTACCACCATGGAAGGCTGGCCGCCGGGTACAGCCGACCGGCGAAAAGCACGCGGCCTGGCCAGGGAAACTGGCTCATGACCGTGGCCACGGCCATGGGGAAGAAGAGGGGCGACCTCCAGGCCGCGGGCCAGGCCAGGATATGGATGAGGTACGCCAGGCCTCCGTACAATATGCCGACGAACAGGCCCAACCCGCGGTAGCGATGGACCAACAGCAACCCCACGAAGAGGCCGAACCACCAGCCGCTCACCCGCAGGGTGGCGCTCAGGCCCAGCGTGCCGGTGGCAAGCCAGAACCTTGGGTCCCGGAAGATGCGGGCAGGCAGGTCCATGCACCGTTGCCGGGCCGTTTTCGGCAGCGTCCAGACCCAAAGGGCGCCCAGGAGGAAGGCAAGCCCAACCCCCATGCCAAAGACGCGACCCGCCTTTGCCACGACGCCCAGGGCGAAGGTTCGGCCTTCCAGTTCCCAAACCACGTTCGGGGTTTTCAGGCGCAGCCATAAGCCCAGAACAGCCGCCCCCAACAGGACCGCCATGTACCCCAGACGCCGGCGGGCACTGCCGGGCAGGTCACAGGAGGCAGGAAGGATTTCGTGCCGTGCCAGGGCATCGTACCAGGCCAGGCCAGCCCAGAGGCTCAACAGCGTCATGGCCAGGGCGCCGGTATCCTTGAGGTTGATGAAGGCATGGCCCCACAGCAGGGGCTGGGTAGCCATCAACAGCGCGGCCCAGAAAGCGGTTTTTTCCTGGAACCAGCGCTTGCCCAAAAAGTACAATGCCAGGACGCCCATCAGGAACAGGGTCCATGAGAGGGCGTGAGAAAAGAAGTACGCCGGCAGGTCCACCCCAAGCCGCCGGACAACGTGAAAGGCGGCCAGGGCCAGCATCCAGGGCCAACTGCCGTACAACCGCAGGACGGGGTGTTCCTGGGGCGCCGTTTCGGACGAAAGGCCGAAGGTACGCAGCAGCAAATTCCACGAGGCCGACGCGTTGTCGAACATGTTGTGTTCATCCCAACTTTCCCCGTAATGGGGAAGCAAAATGCCTCCCAACACGCCCAGCAGTCCAAGGACGAGGAACATGTGCCTATCCCACGTGGAGAACCTGCCCATGGGTTGTGCCTCCTTCGATACAAGCCCGACCGGGTACGGGAGAATTCGCCGCGAGGAACGCGGTCGAAACTGGGGAAAAGCCCCGCATCCTCACCGCCGGAGCGTCCCATGAAGGCGCGGTTCTTGAATTATAGGGTTTTCCTGCCCTTGCTCCTTTTCCTGTGGCTGGCCCAGACGGGCTTCGTGATCTACCAGGGCGATTGGGGCTGGCGGGTGCTGCTCCGCGACTGGTGGAAGCCCCTGGTCTGGCGCAGTGCCCGTTTCGCCCACGGCCCCAAGGTCGCGGACAGGATCATGGCCCTGCGCGCGGCCATCCCGCCGCGGGCTTTGGTGGTGCTGCCCCCGGATGTCACCCCTTTGGGCCGCCGGGTCTACGAGCGGGAACTGGAGTGGTTCCTTTTCCCCCGCAAGTTGACCAACTGCCTCACCACGGCCTGTTTGCAGGAAAAGATGGCCGCGGGCCGCGCGTTCGTCGTGTGGCTTCCGGGGGCCTTCCCCCGCGAGGCGGTGGCCCCGGACCGGTGGCGTTCCCTGGGCGAGGACCTGGCCCTGGTCGCGCCCAACGCGGCCCTGGCCCGCTACTGGCAGCCAGACCCGCCCCTGACCCTGGCCCGTTGGGTTCTGGAGGCCCTGGCCGCATTGCTTCTACAGACCCTGATGGCCTGGGGCGGCTGGGGGCTGTTGCGCTGGTCGGGCCGCGGGCTTGGGCACCCCCTTCTTGAGGCTGCTGCGGCCTGGGCTTTGGGTTCCGGCAGCATGACCCTGGGCGTGTACGTCTTGCTTTTGCCTGGCCTTCCCC
>JALXBY010000323.1 GCA_026991215.1 Anaerolineales bacterium | reverse complement strand
CTTCGGTGGCCTTTACAAGCGAGGGCGAAACGGCCCGGACGGTGGCGGCCAGAGATGCGCAGGCTCAGCGCAGGCCCAGGTTGGCCTGACCTTTGCGGCCCTTCCAGTTGAAGCGCTTGGGGAACGCGTTCATGCGCACGGTCAGGCGCCAGCGGCCCTTGAGACGTCGGCGCTTGAGCACCTTGCGGCCGGCCTTGGTCCGCATCCGGGCGCGGAAACCGTGCACCCGAAGGCGCTTGCGGATTTTGGGCTGGTACGTGCGCTTGGGCATCGTCGAACCTCCACGCAGGGCATCATGGCGAAAGAAAAAGGTTCCGGCCAATCCGCCTGGGCCGGAAACAGGCCGTAGCGATTATACTGACGGGCCGGGGGCTGGTCAAACGTGGTCGGGCCTTTGGCGTCACGCAACCCACAAGCCATTGAGATTCCCGGACCCCCTGGTTATAATAGGGGGCGCCTGGGCGGTTAGCTCAGATGGTTAGAGCGCCTCCCCGACAAGGAGGAGGTCACAGGTTCGAGTCCTGTACCGCCCACTGTGCGGACAGCCTCCCGCTGTCCGCCTTCAATTATTCAAGGAACCCATCGGGAACGCGACGACCGGGATACCCCGCGGAACGCAGCCGTCCCAGAGAGGGGTGCCCGGGATGCCCCGGCTGGAAGGCACCCTGACGGCGGTTTCGACGGGACCCCCCGGGAGCAGGCCCCCCAACGCCCTTTCGGGTCAGTAAGGGGGCCCGGCTGGCCCCGTTAGCAGCCCAAGAGGTGGGTTGGCGCTTCACCGCGGTAAGCCGCAAGACCCCTTCTACTTTCGGTTCGCCAGAGCCTCTGAAGCGCCAGCCAACCGGGTGGAACCGCGGAGCGCGACGCGCCCGTCCCGGAAGGGACGGGTTTTTTTGTTTCTCCAGTCGGCAGTCGGCAGTCGGCCGTCGGCAGTCGGCTGTCAAGATTCCAAACGGAGGAGGTGCGTATGCCCCAGAAAATCGTTCCCCCGCCCGAACCGCCGGAGGAGGCGTATCCGCAAAGCGACCTGTACCGCATCCGGCACAGCCTGGCCCACATCATGGCCCAGGCGGTCCTGGAGAAGTTCCCCGGCGCGAAGATCGCCATCGGCCCGCCTGTGCGCCACGGCTTCTACTACGACTTCGACCTGCCCCGCCCCATCAAAGAAGAAGACCTGAAGGACATCGAAGCCCGGATGCGGGAAATCATCGCCGAAGACCACCCCTTCGTGCGCCGGGTGGTCTCGCCCGAAGAGGCCCGCGACCTCTTCAAGGACCAGCCCTACAAACTCGAACTCATCGAGGACATCCTCAACCGGGGCACCGATGAGTACGGCAACCCCCTGCCGCCGGGGGAAACGCCCATCCTGACCACCTACCGGCACGGGCCGTTTGAAGACCTGTGCCGCGGCCCCCACGTGGAACGTACCGGCCAGATTAACCCCAAGGCCTTCAAACTGCTCAGCATCGCCGGTGCTTACTGGCGCGGGGACGAAAACAACCCCATGCTCACCCGCATCTACGGCACCGCCTGGCATACCGAGGAAGAACTCCAGCAATACCTGCGCTGGCGGGAAGAGGCCCAGCGCCGGGACCACCGTCGCCTGGGCCGGGAACTGGGCCTGTTCTACTTCGCACCCGAAGAAATCGGCCCCGGCATCCCCCTCTTCACCCCCAAAGGGGAAATCATCCGCCATCTGATGGAGTCCTTCGTGCGGGAGGTGCAGACCCGCTACGGTTACCAGCACGTGTGGACGGCCCACATCGTCAAGGAAACCCTGTACGAACGCTCCGGCCACCTGGCCAATTACGCGGAATTCATGTTCCCGCCCATGGTGGACGGCAACGACCGCTACCGGCTCAAGCCCATGAACTGCCCCAGCCACATGACCCTGTACAAGAAGATGGGCAAGCACTCCTACAGGGAACTGCCCCTGCGCTTCGCGGAATTCGCCACCCTGTACCGCTACGAAAAGAAGGGCGAACTCCAGGGGCTGACCCGGGTTCGTGCCCTGACCCAGGACGACGCGCACATCTTCTGCACGCCGGAGCAAATCGAAGAAGAATTCCTCCTGGCCCTGAAAATCATCCAGGAGGTGCTCAACCGGTACCGCTTCACCGATTACCGGGTCCGGCTTTCCCTGCGGGGCCAGGGCGAGAAGTACATCCAGGACGAAGAGAAATGGCGCCAGGCCGAAGCCGCGCTGCGGGCCGCCCTGGACGCGGCCGGCCTGGACTACTTCGAGGCCGAGGGCGAGGCCGCCTTCTACGGCCCCAAGGCCGACTTCCTGGCCCAGGACGTGTTGGGTCGAGAGTGGCAACTTTCCACCATCCAGGTGGACTTCATCATGCCTGCCCGCCTGGGGCTGACCTACATCGGCCCGGACGGCAAGGAACACACGCCCGTGGTGCTGCACCGCGCGGTCACCGGCACCACCGAGCGCTTCCTGGGCATCCTCATCGAGCACTACGCGGGCGCGTTCCCGGTCTGGCTCGCGCCGGTGCAGGCCGTGGTCATCCCCATCACCGATGCCCAGGCCGCGTACGCCCATGAGGTAGCCAGCAAACTGCGCGAGGCTGGCCTGCGGGTCGAAGTGGACGACCGGGCCGAGACCATGCAGTACCGCATCCGCCAGGCCCAACTGCAAAAGGTGCCCTACATGCTCATCGTGGGGAAGCGGGAAGTGGCCCAGGGGACGGTCTCCCTGCGGCTGCGTTCGGGCGAGAACCTGGGTGCCATGAGCCTGGAAGCCTTCCTGCAAAAGGCCCGGGAAGACATCGAGGCCGGCGTATGACCAACCCCCTGCTTTTGGGCCCGGTGCTCGGCGCCGTGGCCGCGGACCGGGTGCGCATCTGGCTCCGGGCCCGGGCCCCTTCGCCCTGGTATCTGGAAGTCGAACATCAGGGGGAACCCATGCCGGTATGGGTCCAGCGGCGGGAGACCCGCATGGGCCACGTCGCGGTGTTCCAGGTGCTGGGCCTGCGGCCCCGGCAGGCCTACACCTTCACCCTCCGGCCGCATCCCCAGGGGCCGGTGCTGGCCCAGGGTCGCTTCCGCACCGCGCCGCCCCTGGCCCGGCGCGCGGCCTTTGCCTTTGGCCTGGTGGGGACCTTCATGCCCCAACACCCCGCGGGCCAGGCCATCCTCCCGGTCTTGCAACGGACCCTCGCGGACCAGGACGTGGACTTCCTCCTGCTTCTGGGCAACCAGATTTGCGCCGACGCCGCGGCCCACAACGGCCTGGGCCGGGTACCCGCGGACCTGGCGGACTACCGCGCGCTCTATGCCCAGGCCTGGGGGCACCCCTTGTGGAAGGAGGTCCTTGGCCGCTGGCCCGTGTTCCCCATTTGGGGCCACCGGGAGGTGGATTGGGGCTGGGAATGGACCGATTTGGAACGAACCACCGCGCGGCTGCCCCTGCGGGTGCGGCTGCGTCGGCTGTTGCGCCGGGCCCCGCGTGAGGTGCGGCGCCTTTCCCGCAGCCGGGTGGTGGCCGCGATGCGGGCCTATTGGGAACACCAGGGGTTGCTCACGCCCCCGCTGCTCACCCCGCCGGAAGGTGCAACGGACCTGGGGCACCCCCTGCTCCTGCCCACGGACCGGGGCCACTTCGGATACCTGTTCCACTACGGCGCGGCCGCCTTTTACGTGCTGGACGTGCACTTTCACCGCATCCGCAGCCCCTATGGTCGGCGGCTGCTCCCGCCCCAACAGTGGAAGACGCTGGAAACCTGGCTGGCCTCCGCGGGCCAGGCCTATCCCCTGAAGTTCCTGGTTTCCCCGGCCGCGGTGTTCCACAAAGGGCCGGGCGATACCTGGCACCCCTACCACGACGAGTTGCGCCGGCTGCTGCACCTGATTGTGGCACGCGGGGTCCAGGGCCTGGTCATCCTTTCCCACGGCCTGAACCTGGGCCGGGTGGTGGAGGCCCGGCTGGTCAACGACGTGACCGTGTGGGAAATCGGCATCGGTGGGCTGACCCCGGAAGGGCAGCCCGGCCTTGCCTGGCGGGTGCGGCCGGTGTTCAATCCCCTCATCCGCGCGTTGCGGGTGCACGCCCGGCTCCCCGGTCCCCAGTTCGGTTGGGTCCGGGTCACCTGGGAGCCGACGCCGACCCTCACCTGGCACCTTCAGGGCCTTGCGGGGGCCTTGCAAGGGGTTTTGCGCTTTTCCGAATGAAGGGGGAAGGCTGTTTTTACCGGACCCGGCGCTGCCATTCCTCTTTGAGGGCCAGGTCGGAAAGGGGCGCCTCTGCTGGCGCGGTCAGGAAGGCCTTCAACACCCGGTGGAAGCGCCGGGGGTACTCCAGCATGGGGAAGTGGCCGGTTTCCGGGAGGACCACCATGTGGCGGTTTTCCCCGGCGGGCAGCGCGTCCAGGTTCTGGGGCGGCGCGGCCAGGGGGTCTTGCGCACCGTAAAGGAGCAGCCAGGGCACAGCGACCGAGGGCAGGGCCACCTGCTTCCAGAAGTCCCTGGCCCAGGCCATGGCCTGCCGGTAGGGGCCTTCCGGCGTCTTGCTGGCCTCCTTGTAGGCCACCTGGAGTTCTTCGGTGGTCAGGTCGGTCAGCAGGTGCCCGGCCAGCACCTGGGGGGAAACCGCGCCCCAGCGTTCCAGCAGCCCGGTATCCCAGGGCAGGGATACGGTCAGCAGCCGGCTCACCCGTTCGGGGTGCCGGGCCAGCAGGTACAGGGCCATCAGCGCGCCCAGGCCATGCCCCACCACGACCACCTGGACCACGCCCAGTTCGTTCAGGAAGTGCAGGATGGCTTCCAAAGCCCGGTCCGGGTCGAAGCGGGGTTCCTCGTTGCGCAGACTTACGCTGCCGCCAAAGCCCGGCAGGTCCACCGCGTAGGCCCGCTGGGGCAACAGGGCCACTTCTTCCATGCTCAGAAGCCAGTAACGCCACGACCCCACCCAGGAATGCAGGAACAACACCGGGGGCCGTCCCCGCCCCAGGACCTCGTAATGGAGCAAGACATCGCCGGGCAGGAAAATCGCGCTCATGCCTTGGGCTCCAGGTACGGCGCCAGTTCGTCCAGAAGTTGCATGGGCGAGAAGGGCTTGAGGATGTACTTCTCCGCGCCCAGTTCCAGGCCGGTGCGGATTTCGCCCTCCTGCCCCCGGGCCGAGAGGAACACCACGGGGATGGACGCGGTTTCCGGGTCCTCCTTGATGTGCTTGCAGGCCTCGTACCCGTCCATGTAGGGCATTCGCACGTCCAGCAACACCAGGTCGGGCTTCTCCCGCTTGACGGTTTCCACCGCGTCCCGGCCGTTGTTTACGGGAATCACCTCATGGCCGGCCGTCTGCAGGATGAACACGATGAGGTCCAGGATGTCCCGCTCGTCTTCCGCGACCACGATGCGCGCCATCAGGTCTTCTCCACGTACATGGGTTGCTGCCCCCGGTACACGGGGAAGGTGACGTAGAAGGTCGTACCTTCACCGGGGACGCCGGTGCTCTCCAGCCAGATGCGGCCGCCCTGCATCTCCACCAGTTGCTTGACGATGGGCAGGCCCAAGCCCGTGCCCGGCGCGGCCAGCACCAGGGGGTGATGCCCCCGGTAGAAGCGCTCGAACACCTTGGGCTGCTCTTCGGGCGGGATGCCGATGCCCGTATCCTTGACCGCGACCAGCACGAAGTCCGGGTCCTCGTCCCAGACCTGGGACCAGACGTGAATCTGGCCGCCATCGGGCGTGTAGCGCACCGCGTTTTCCATCAGGTTGGCGATGATTTGCGTGGTGCGCTTGGCGTCCGCGAAGATGGGCGGCAGGTCTTCGGGGACGTCCACGGTGAGCTGCAACTGGCGGCCCTCCTGCTCGATGCGTCGGCGGAAGTCCCGCTCCAGTTCCCGCAGCAGGGCCTGCAGGTCCACCTTTTCCTGCTGCAGCCGGATGCGCCCCGCTTCCAGCCGGGAAAGGTCCAGCAAATCGTTGACCAGCATGATGAGGCGTTCGGTGTGGTTCCGGATGATGTTCAGGAAGTTCTTCTGCTGCGGGGTGAGTTCCCCGGTCATGCCCTGGAGCAGGACCTCCACATACCCCTTGATGGCGGTCAGGGGGGTGCGCAGTTCGTGGCTCACGTTGGCCACGAACGCGGACTTCATTCGGTCCAGTTCGATGTGGTGGGTGATATCGCGGATGACGGAGACCGTGCCCAGGAACTCCCGCTGTTGCAGGAACACCGGGGCCATGCGCACGGAAAGCACCCGGCCGTTTTCCATCTCCAGTTGGGTTTCGGCCACCTCGCCCTGGTAGGCTGCCGGGTCCTGGGACCAGCGCTGGATTTTCTCCATCCACAGGCCGGCCTGTTCGCCCAACAGGCCCCGGAACTCCTCCAGGGGCCGGCCCAGCACCTGATGGGCGTGGATGCCCAGCAGCCGTTCGGCCGAGGGGTTGACCAGGGTCACCCGCATGTCGGAATCGGTGACCAGGATGCCGTCGGCCACCGCGTTCAGGATGGCCCGGATGCGCTGGCTTTCCACCTGCATGCGGTGCAGCAACCGGCCCTGCTCCCGGGACTGTTCCTGCAGGATGTTGAAAATCTCCGCGTTCTGGATGGCCAGGGCCAGTTGCATCCCCACGGTCTGGAGCATGTCCAGGTCGTCGGCGTCCCAGGGGCCGGGCGCATCCCGGAAGAGGAGCAGGGCGCCGATGCTTTCCACGCCTACGGTCAGGGGCACGGCGACCAGGCTGCCGTACCGGCGTTCCAGCACCCGCCACCAGGCTTCCAGGTCCAGGTCGGTCTGTTCGGTGTCCTCGATGGCCAGGGGCACCCGGGCCCGGGTGACGGCCTGGGCCAGGGGGTCGTTCAAGGGAATGTCCAGGGGCTGGCCGCCGTAGGGGGGCCGCTTCTCGCCCCGGCCGGAGCGCCAGTAAAGCCGGTTCTCCTCGGGCCGGGCGATGACAATCATGGCCTGGCGGGCGCCCAGTCCTTCCATCAGCACCTCTTGGGTGCGGTTGAGGATTTGCTCCAGGTCCAGGCTCCCCGCGAGTTCGGCCAGCACCCGGGCCAGCAGTTGGGCCCGCTGCTGTTCCCGGCGCAGCGCGGCGGTGCGTTCCTCCACCCGCCGTTCCAGTTCCTGGGTAAGTTGCCGGGTGGTCTGCCACAGATAGGCCTGATGCAAGGCGGTCCCCAGCTGCCGACTCATGGCCAGGGCCAGTTCGATTTCCTCAGGCGTGAAGCGGCGTTCCCGTTCCAGGAGCAGAATGCCCTGGAACAGTTCGCCCGCGCCGATGGGCAGGGCCAGCACCGCGGGGAGCAAGGGCCGGTTCAGGACTTCCATGAAAGGCCGCAGCCATTCTTCCTCGGCCGCGCGGGTGGAATGGAAGGCCCGGCCCTCCCGCAGGTAGGCCGCCAGATGCTGGATGCGGTCCAGGGAGAGGGTGGGTTTGGGCTGCCGGGCGCCTTCGTCGCTCACACAGGTGAGTTGCAGGGCCATGTCCTGCACGGCCCAGCCCTGGACCCGCTGGGCCTCCAGGCTGGCCTGGATGTGGGGCGCTGCCGTGTGCCACAGGGTTTCCGGTTCCCGAACGCCGGTCAGGATTTCGGATAGGCGATACAGGGCTTCCAGGAAGCGGGTACGCCGTCGGAGGATTTCCTGGTCGGCCCGGAGGGCCTGCCAGGCCTGCCATTGCCGCAGCAACCGGCTGATGGTCGTGGTGAAGTCGGAGGCCAGGCGGATTTCGTCGCCCAGGAAGCCGAAAGGCACGTCCCGCTCCACCACCAGCAGGCCCAGGAGGTCTTCATCCTCGCCCAGGATGGGCAGGGCCAGCCAGCTGCCCGGCTGGGCGGTATCCGAACCGCTTTCCCAGAAGAAGCGGGCTTCGGGCATCCAGCGGGGCCGTCGGGTGCGCAGGATTTCCTGCACCAAGGGGCTATCCGCGATGTGCAACTGCAGGCCCAGGGGGTTGGCGTCTTCGGAAAAGCCCCGCGCGGCTTCCACCACCAGGGTGTCCTCTTTGCGGAGCCAGAACATGACCCGGTCGTAAGGGAGCATGGCCGCGAGCACGTCCAGCGCGCCGCCCAGGGGCAACTGACGGTCCGGCGCGACCAGCCGGGTCATGGCGTGCACGGCCAGACGCATGGCCCGGTGGAACTCGGACCAGGCGGCCTGGTTGTAGGCCATGTCCCGGTACCGGCCCAGGACCTCCCGCAGGGTGGCTTCGTCCGGCAGCGCCTCCACGGGCGCCCATGCGTCCACGAAGAACACGGCCCGGCCTTCCAGCCAGGGGAGCACCACGGTGGTCTTGGGCAGTCGGGGCTGGGGCGGCCCGGCCTGGATGTAGGCGTGCTTCCAGGCCTTGGGGAAGTCCGCAAGGTCGGCTTCCTCCAGGCGCATGGGCTTCCCCTCAAGCCAGGCCTCCTGGCCGGGGAACGCGGTGACCCGTACGGGGAGCCAGACCTCAGGGTGTTCGAAGCCCAGCGCGTTCTGGAAGTGCCAGTCGCCAACAGGCCGGCGATGCACCCACCAGGAAACCGCCTGGGCCTGGGGGACCAGGGCCTGAATGTCCTTCAACAACGAAAGCCAGTCGTACCGATTGCGCACGGCCTGGACCGTCTGGACGTCCTGCTCGTGGGTCATGGCTGCTCCAGGGGGTTTTTGTTCGTCTTGGCGGGGGGTTAGGGGGGAACGTGTATTACAGGTCCCGGCGACGGGCTTCGGCCGCGACCTCGGTGATTTCCCGGATGTCCGCGAAGTCGTGGTCCCGGGCGTAGACCACGCCGATGGCCAGGGACATCAGGGGCACATGCCGCTCGGAACCGTCCCGGTCCCGCAGGATGAGGTAACCCCGTTCCCGGTCGCGGAAGTGGTAGTGGCTGTGGATTTCCTGCCGGAAGCGGGCCTTGAGTTCGTCCCGGATGCGGCGGGCGTGCTCTTCCCGGGTCACCACCAGGAAGTTGGCCTCCGCGGGATGGCCGATGAAGTCGTCCGGACTGCCGAAGGCGTTGACCACCTGGTTGAGCAGGCGGGCGGTGAAGCGGAGCACGTCGTCCGCGGCCACGAAGCCGTAGGCCTCCCGGAACTCATGGAAGTACTGGATTTCGATGTCCAGCAGGGCCCAATCCCGGCGCTGGAGCAACTGCCGGAGGTATTCCTCCACCGCGCGGCCTGAAGGCAAACCGGTTCGGGGGTCGGTCATGCGCTCCCGTTCCACCCGGTCCAGGGTGTTCTTCACCCGCAGCCGGAGTTCCTCCAGGTCGAAGGGCTTGGTGATGTAATCGTCCGCGCCCAGTTCCAGGCCCTGGATGCGGGCGTCCCGCTCGTCCCGCTGGGTGAGGAAGATGACGGGCACGTGAGAGGTGCGCAAATAGGAACGGATGTGCCGGAACACCTCGTACCCGTCCATATCCGGCAGCATGATGTCCAGGATAATGAGGTGGGGGATTTCCTGCCGGCTTTTCTCGATGGCTTCCTGGCCGCGCGCGGCTACGTCCACCTCGTAGCCCAGTTTGCTAAAGTAAAGTTGAAGCATATTCGCGATTTCCGCATCGTCTTCGACAATCAGGAGGCGGGCTCGCTCCATGGGCATCCTTCAATCTCCTCCGAGGGAATCGAGGTACGGCTCAGGGTTCCGGACCGGGCCAGTGGGCTTCCAGGTAGGGCCGGAACTGCTCCAGTTGGGCCTGCCGCACCGGGCGACCGAAACTCCGCCAGGGTGCCAGGCGAAACCCGTGTTTCTCGGCCCATTGCCACATCTGTGCCGCCTTCTGCGGCGGGATGTCTTTGCCCAAAGTATAACATTCCAGCCTGTTCTCCAACGCAAGAATCATGGTCTCGACCATGCAGGCGTAGGCCATTTTCCGGGGCAGGCCGAAGTTGAAGCCGAAGTCCACGGGGCCGGGCACGGTCATCAGGCCGCCATCCAACACCAAAAACTCAGGCCGGCGGGCCAGGCCCGCGGAGGCATCCCGGGGGATGGCCGTATCGATGACCACGGTGCCCGGATGCAGGTGATAGGGTTTGAGCACCGCGTACACCGCGCTGGTCACGCCCACCACGATGTGGGCCTGCCGCAGGCGCGTCTTTTCCACGGTGGCTTCCACGGTGGCCTGGGGGGTTTCCTTTTCGATTTGCTGCTGCACCTGGGCCAGGCTCCGGCGGTGGCGGGAAAGCAAAAGCAACCGGGCCGCCCTGGGCGCCAGCATCCGGGCCACGGCCCGGCCAATCGCGCCCGTCGCGCCCACCACGGCCACGGTCAGGCGGTGCAGGGGCCGCTCGAAGCGCCGGGCCACGTCTTCCACCAGGGCCACCGTCGCGGCCACGGTGCAGGAATCGCCCGTGGTGACGGGGATGTTCAGGGCCTGGGCCACGGTCACGCCGGCATCGCCCACCGCGGAGGTGAACGCGCCCAGGCCCAGGATGTCCGCGCCCAGCCGTTCGGCCAGGCGGCCCGTCTGGATGATTTTGGCGTACACCCGCTTCAAGGGCAGGTGACGGAACTGGTGCGCGGTCAGGGGGCAGGCCAGCAGCCACCCGGTGACCTCCTGGCCCGTGGCTTCCGAAACCACGCCCCGCACGCGGGAGAGCACCACCGGCGGGAAGTAGGTGGAAAAGAAGTGAATCAGGCGCACGGGGAGCAGCCGGGCCAGCCAGGGGAACTTGCGGGCCACGTCTTGCTTGGGGTCGATGGGGTGGACGATAAAGGCGAAGGTGGCCATGGGATTATCGGCAGTGCGCAGTGCGCTGTGCGCTGTGCGCAGTCGGCGGTCGGCAGTCGCGGTCAGCGGTCGGCGGTCAGCAGTCGGCAGTCGGCTGTCCGCTGACTGCTGACTACTCACTGCTGACTGCCGATTGCTCACTGCTCCTCCATCACCAACACGGCCTGGCCCACGATTTTCCCGGCCTTGAGGTCGGCCAGAGCCTGGTTGGCCTGCAGCCAGGGGTAGGGCTGTACCGTGGTCTGAATGGGGATACGTCCGGCCAGTTCCAGGAAGGCGCGCGCGTCCTCCCGGGTCACGTTGGCCACGGAACGCACACCCCGCTCCAGGTAGATGAGGTCGTAGGGCAGTTCGGGGATGGGCGTCATGTAGATGGCGTTGATGGCCACGGTACCGCCGGGCCGCAGATGGGCCAGGGCGCGGTGCACAATTCGGCCGGCTGGCGCGAAAATCAGCGCCCGGTCATAAGGTTCCGGTGGGTCGTCGTCGGGGTGGCCGGCCCAGGCCGCGCCCAGGTCCCGGGCATGGGCCTGCCGTTTCGGAGAACGGGTGAACACGAACACCCGGTTCCCCCAATAGCGCAACACCTGGATGACCAGATGCGCGCTGGCCCCGAAACCGAACAGGGCCACGGTCTCTCCTGACTGTACCTGGGCTACACGAAGGGTCCGATAGCCAATCACCCCCGCACAGAGCAGGGGCGCGGCGTGCACGTCGTCGATGCGTTCCGGCAGGGGGAACACGTAGTCGGCATAGGCCACCATGTACTCCGCATAGCCTCCATCCGCGTGGAACCCGGTGAACTGGGCCTGTTCACACAGGTTCTCCAGCCCGCGGCGGCAGTACGCGCAGGTGCCACAGGTCTTGTACAGCCAGGTCACGCCCACCCGGTCCCCCACCTGGGGGCTGGTGACGCCAGGGCCCACCTTTTCCACGATGCCTACCACCTGGTGCCCCGGCGTCACGGGGTACCGGGGCGGCCGGATGTCCCCTTCCACCGTATGCAAATCCGTATGACACACCCCGCAGGCCCGT
>JALXBY010000322.1 GCA_026991215.1 Anaerolineales bacterium | reverse complement strand
CCGGGCCACGCCCGTTTCCATCGCGGCCTTGGCCACGGCCGGCGCTTCCCAGAGGAGCACCCGGGGGTCGAAGGGCTTGGGGATGATGTACTCCGGCCCAAAGCGAAGGCGTTCCAGGCCGTAGGCACGGAGCACGCTGTCGGGCACGTCCTGCTTGGCCAGGTCAGCCAGGGCCCGGGCCGCGGCCAGCTTCATCTCGTCGTTGATTTTCCGGGCCCGCACGTCCAGCGCGCCCCGGAAGATGAAGGGGAAGCCCAGCACGTTGTTGACCTGGTTGGGGTAATCGGAGCGGCCCGTGGCGATGATGGCATCGGGCCGGGCTTCCCTGGCGACCTCATAGGGGATTTCGGGGTCGGGGTTGGCCAGGGCGAAAATCAGGGGCTGCTCGGCCATGGCCTTGACCATTTCCGGCGAAACCAGGTTGGCGATGGAAAGGCCGATGAACACGTCCGCGCCCACCATGGCCTCGGCCAGGGTGCGGGCGTCGGTCTCCGCGGCGAACATCTCCTTGTACGGGTTCATGCCCTCCTTGCGGCCCTTGTAGATGACCCCGCGGCTGTCGGTCATGATGATGTGTTCCTTGGGCACGCCCAGTTTGACCAGGAGTTTGGCCGTGGCAATGGCCGAAGCCCCCGCACCGGAGATCACCACCTTGATTTCGTCGATGCGCTTGCCCGTCAGTTCCAGGCCGTTGAGCAGGGCCGCGGCCACGATGATGGCCGTACCGTGCTGGTCGTCGTGGAACACCGGGATGTCCAGCATGTCCACCAGGTGTTCCTCGATGTAGAAGCACTCCGGCGCTTTGATGTCCTCCAGGTTGATGCCGCCGAAGGTCTGGCCAATGGCCGCGACCACACGGATGAACTCGTCGGGGTCCTGGGTGTTCACCTCGATGTCGATAGCGTCCACGTCCGCGAAGCGCTTGAAGAGCACGGCCTTGCCCTCCATCACGGGCTTGGAGGCCAGCGCCCCACGGTTGCCCAGGCCCAGGATGGCCGTGCCGTTGGAGATCACCGCGACCAGGTTGCCCTTGCTGGTATATTCGTAAGCCAGGTTGGGGTCCTTTTCGATTTCCAGTACCGGGTAGGCCACGCCCGGGGAATAGGCCAGGGAAAGGTCCCGCTGGGTACGCAGGGGCTTGGTGGGTTGGATGGAAATCTTCCCCGGACGACCGCCCAACTTGTGATACTGTAACGCTTCCTCACGGGTGATTTTGGCCATGGAAGCACCTCCATGCGGCTGAGTGCACAGGGACGTACCTGTAACATACTAACCCCAAACCCCCGCCACCTGTACGCGACAGATTTCACCTTTGGCAGGACATGAAGAAAGACACCGGCCTCCGCGTGCTCTACATGACCCAGGGTTGGAGTCCCCACGACGCGCGCTTTCTGGCGGGCATGGTGCAGTTGGGGCACCAACCCTTCTATCTCCCCCTTTCGGGCCGGGGGCCTGCGGCTTCCGACCTGCCTCCGGGCGTGGTGCGGGTCGAAGGCGTGCCGCGGCTGGCCCCGCGCGGGTTCTTCCCCTGGCTGCACGCGCTGCGAAGGACCCTGGAGCGGCTCCGGCCCGACCTGATTCACGCGGGGCCGCTGCCCTGGGGACCCCTGGGCCCGGCCCTGCTGG
Organism: Anaerolineales bacterium; assembly: GCA_026991215.1. GTDB lineage: Bacteria > Chloroflexota > Anaerolineae > Anaerolineales > DRMV01 > S139-71. The sequence continues at coordinate 10,204 of JALXBY010000322.1, read as the reverse complement.
GCTGGCGGCCCCTGGTGAGCATCTCCTGGGGGTCGGACGTGCTCTGGCACGCGCAACGCAAGCCCTGGCTGCGGCTGCTCATAGGTTGGGTGCTTGCCCGCAGCACCCTGGTCCTGGCCGATTGCCGCGCGGTGGCCGAACGGCTCCATGCCTGGGGCGTGCCCTGGTCGCGGGTGGTGGTCTTCCCCTGGGGGACGGACCTGGCGCGCTTTTCCCCAGGACCTTCCCAGGTGCGGGGTCGGCTTGGCCTACCCCAGGATGCGTTCCTTTGGGTGCACGTGCGGACCTGGAGCCGCTTCTACGGCCTGCCCACCGCGCTGGAGGGGTTCCGCCGGGCGTTGCGCCGCGTCCCCAACCTGCGCCTGCTTCTTGTGGGGGATGGCCCCCTGGCCCCCTGGGTGCGGCGCTACCTGGCCCGGCACGGCCTGGAAGCCACGGTGTTCCTCGTGGGCCGGGTGCCCGAAGCCGCACTGCCCGACTACCTCCGGGCCGGTGACGCTTACGTAAGTGTTTCCCGCAGCGATGGGTCCTCGGTTTCCCTCATGCAGGCCCTGGCCGTGGGCCTGCCCGCGGTGGTGAGCGACATCCCCGGCAACCGGGAATGGGTAACCCCAGGCATGGAGGGCTTCCTGGTGCCGGTGGAGGACCCAGACGCGCTGGCCGAAGCCATGGTGCGGATGGCCCGCCTGCCGCGCGCGGCCCTGAAGCGCATGCGCGCGGCCGCCCGACGCCGGGCCGAAGTCCAGGCCCGCTGGCCGGAGCACCTCCGCCGTCTGGACGGGGCTTATCGGATGGCGGTAGAATGGGAAGGCTTTCATTAAGGGAAGCCCCGCCTGCCCGGAAACGCCCCGCGAGATGCTCGCCAACCCCCTGTCACATGTCATCCAGGAGGAGGTGCATCCATGCCCCGTCAGGCGATAAAAATCGGCGACCGCTGGGTCGGTGACGGTTACCCCACCTACATCGTGGCGGAAATCGGCATCAACCACAACGGCAGCCTGGAACTGGCCAAGCGCATGATCGACGCGGCCATCTGGGCCGGGGTGGACGCGGTCAAGTTCCAGAAGCGCACCCCGGAAATCGCCACGCCCAAGGAGATGTGGAACATCATGCGGGAAACCCCGTGGGGCTACATCCCCTACATCGAATACCGCAAGAAGGTGGAATTCGGGGAGGAAGAGTACCGGGAAATCGACCGGTACTGCAAGGAGCGGGGCATCACCTGGTTCGCGTCGGTGTGGGACATCCCCTCGGTGGACTTCATGGAGCAGTTCGACCCGCCGGTGTACAAAATCCCCTCGGCCGCGCTGACGGACCATGAGCTGCTCCGCTACGTGCGCAAGACCGGCCGTCCCGTGCTGCTTTCCACCGGCATGTCCACCATGGAACAGATTCGCGACGCGGTCCGGGTGCTGGGTGAGGAAAACCTGATGCTGCTGCACACCACCAGCACCTACCCCTGCGACCCCTCGGAACTCAACCTGCGGGTGATTCAGACCCTGCGCAAGGAGTTCCCCACCATCCCCATCGGCTATTCGGGCCACGAGGTGGGCCTGGTGACCACGGTGGTGGCCGTGGCTTTGGGCGCCAGCCTGGTGGAACGGCACTTCACCCTGGACCGGGCCATGTGGGGCAGTGACCAGGCCGCCTCGGTGGAACCGGGGGGCATGGCCAAACTGGTCAAGTACATCCGGGTCACCGAACAGGCCCTGGGTGATGGCATCAAGCGGGTGTACCCCTCGGAACTCTCGGCCATGAAGAAACTCCGCCGCTTCATCGAACCGCCCTCGCCAGGCACGCTGGGCGATTGAAGGAGCAGACAGCAGTCAGCAGACAGCAGTCAGCAGTCAGCAGTCAGCGGACAGCGGACAGCGGACTGCGGACCGCGGACCGCCGACTGCCGACTGCGGACCGCCGACCGCCGACTGCCGACCACCGACCGCCGCCTCAGGCCATGACCCGTACGTTGTTTTCCCTCCTGGAATACGTGCCGGGCGTGCTGGCCATGCCCGACCAGGACGTGGAGGTCCAGGGCCTGGCCCTGGATTCCCGCCAGGTCAAACCGGGGTACGTGTTCATCGCGGTGCCCGGCGTGTTCCAGGATGGCCACTCCTTCATCCATGACGCCATCGAACGGGGGGCCGTGGCCGTGGTGGGCCTGTACCCCCTGCGGCTGCCCGTGCCTTACGTCCGGGTGCAGAACCCCCGGCAGGCCGCGGCCTACCTCGCGGCGGCCTTTTACGACTTCCCCGGTCGCCGACTCACCGTGATTGGCGTAACGGGCACCGACGGCAAGACCACCACCGCCACCCTCATCTGGCACATCCTGCGGCACGCGGGGCACCCCACCGGTCTGATTTCCACCATTCAGGCCGACCTGGGCCGCCGACAACTCCCAACCGGGCTGCACGTCACCACGCCGGACCCCATCACGGTGCAGGCGTACCTGGCGGAGATGGTGGAAAACGGCCTGACCCACGCGGTCATCGAGGCCACATCCCATGGGCTGGACCAGTACCGGGTGGACGCGGCGTACTTTGACGTCGCGGTGGTGACCAACATCACCCATGAGCACCTGGACTACCACGGCTCTTACACCGCTTACCGGGCGGCCAAGGCCCGGCTGCTCTTCCTGCTGGCCGAAACGCCCCCCAAAGCCCGGGGCAACCTCCGCCTTTCCGTGCTCAACCAGGACCAGCCCGACATCCTGGAGTTCCTGCGGCGCTATGCGCCCGGCCCGGTCCTGACCTTTGGCCGTTCGGCCCAGGCCGACGTGCGGGCCGAAGATGTGCACAGCGGTCCTGGAGGGCTGCGCTTCCGCCTGATTGGCCCCGGCCACCGGCTGGACATCGAAAGCCCCCTGGTCGGCGAGTACAACGTGGGAAACATCCTGGCTGCCTGGGCCACGACGGTGGTGGGGCTGCTCGTTCCGGCCCCGGCCGCGCAGGAGGCCGTGGCCCGCTTCCCCGGCCTGCCCGGTCGGATGGAGCGCATCGAAATGGGCCAGCGGTTCACCGCGATCGTGGACTTTGCCCACACGCCCAAGGCCCTGGAAGCCGCGCTGCAGGCCGTCCGCCCCTGGACGAAGGGCCGGGTCATCGCGGTGTTCGGTTCGGCCGGCCTGCGGGACCGGGCCAAACGTCGCATGATGGCCGAGGTCTCGGCCCGCCTCGCGGACATCACCATCCTCACCGCGGAGGACCCCCGCACCGAGTCCCTGGAAGCCATCCTGGAGGAGATGCTGGAAGGCGCGCTGGCCCAGGGCGCGGTGGAGGGGGAAACCGTGTTCCGGGTGCCGGACCGGGGCGAGGCCATCCGGCTGGCGGTGCGCCTGGCCCGGGAAGGGGATACCGTGCTGGTCTGCGGCAAGGGCCACGAACAATCCATGTGCTTTGGGGAAACCGAATACCCCTGGGACGACCGCATCGCGCTGCGGGCGGCCCTGGCCGAGCATCTGGGTCTGCCCGGCCCCAGGATGCCTGAACTGCCCACCAAAGGCCAGGGGCCGCTGGTGCCGCCGCGGGAGGACGCGGTGGCGTAAAAAGCCCACCGGCTTTGGTGTAGGGGGGAATCTTTACCGAATCTTCAAATCCCCTGAACCCGAACTTGACGGCCTCCTCCTACAGTAAAGGCGAACCAACCTACTAAGGAGGAGGCACAACCATGGAACAGAAACGCTTCTGGCTGCTCACCGGTGTGTTGGTCGTGCTGGCGTTGCTTCTCGGCGGTGTGATTGGGGCCTGGGCCGTGGCCCAGCAGGTCATGCGCATGACCGCGCAGGCCAGCCCTCAGAACGCTCCCCAGGGACCTTGGGGCTACGGCATGATGGCCCCGCCCAGCGGGAACCCGGAGGGCACGCCGCAAGCCTTCCCCGGTCCGGGCGCAATGATGGGCGATGAAGAATATGCGCCTTATGGCGGCATGCCTTACGGGGGCATGATGGGCTACGGCGGGTATGGCTATGGTTACGGTCCGATGATGGGATATGGCGGCATGATGGGCTATGGAGGCATGATGGGGCCGGGTATGGGGCCTGGGATGATGGGCTTCGGCCTGCCCGAAGGCGTGGAACCCGTCAAGGCCGAGGAGGCCCAGCGCATTCTGGAGACCTTCCTCCAACGTCTGGGCCAGGAGAACTTCGCGGTGCGGGAAATCATGGTGTTCGACAACCACACCTATGCCCAAATCATGGAAACGGATACCGGTATGGGCGCCTTCGAAGTGCTCATCGACCCGGTGACGCGGGTGGTCTACCCCGAACACGGGCCGACCATGATGTGGAACCTGAAGTACAGCCCCATGGCCGGGTGGATGAACCTGCCGGGCTTCGCGCCCGACCGCTACCCTGAACCAACCATCTCCGAAGAAAAGGCCGTGGAGATTGCCCAGGCCTACCTGGACCGCTACATGCCCGGCGCGCGAGCAGAGGAGCCTGTGCCCTTCTACGGGTACTACACCCTGCACGTCAGCCGGGATGGTCAGGTCTTCGGCATGATGAGCGTCCACGCCTACACGGGTGCCGTGTTCCCCCACTTCTGGCACGGGAACCTGCTGGAAATGGTGGAAGAGGAAAGTGCGGAAGGCTAAAACCGCCGACCAAAGGAACAAACCACCCCGCGGGGCCGGGCGGTTCCGCGGGGTGGTTTCGTTAACCCTCTCCGACCATAGGCACTGGGTAAAACAACAAGCCCGTGAGATGATGGGCCTCAACCAGCCGTTTGAATTCGTCTGAAACGAAAAGTCGCGACAAGTTGAGTTCTGGAATTCGGAAAATATGAACGTTTTCCAGGCGTTCCCAATGGAAGGCGTAGGCTATGACGTTCAAAATGCGCCCATTCGAAAATCGTTTGACTCTGGCTCTGGACGTATCTAAACAGTCAACATAGCGGACGTGCAAACCATAGTACGGCCCCACCGGTGTTTCACAAGGCAAAAACTCCACCTGTCCCTGTACGAGGGGCTCGATAATGGCACGTGCACGAGCACTGGCCAAGGGCATCAAGGTAGTTCGGCTGAAATCCGCGACCGGTTTCCTTCGCTCCACTTCTTTCTCCTCGCCTTCGCCTTCCCAAAAGCGTAGCTTCATGGGCCGCCAGCGGTCACCCAAAGGCTCACCTTTCTTGAGAAGGTCATTCCAGTAGAACCACGCTTCGGTGCTCAGAGAGCATTCAAACACACGATACGTATTGCTATCCACCAGAACGTCCCAAAACAATCTTCGCGTCAATTTTTCCCTCCTCCTGCATGATCGCTCGGCAAGGACCCCATAGCCACTTATGGCAAACATGTGCGCACCCGTTCCCATGAAGGCGGTTCCTCCACGTAACGTAACACGCTCAGCACCGCGCCCTGGCGTTCGACCCGATATATCTCAGGGGCATCGGGGTGCAGGCACTGGTCGGCGTTGTAGCGGGTCAGGACCACCAGGTAGAAGGGCGGTTCAAGCCCCTCTGCTTCCCGGTACGAATATACCTGAAGTCCAGGACGGAGGAAGTCGGCCAGAGGGGGCACGGGTTCCCATACCACAATCCGTGGGGTCTTCAAGGGCTGCCGGTTCAAAAACCGGGCCATCTCGCGGAACGACGTGGCCCAGTAGTCCATTTCGTAACGGCGGAAAGCCCCCCGCACACCGCCTACCAGCGCGTTGTAGTAGACGTATTGATACGGGTGCAAGCGCACCAAAGCCAGCACCCCGGGCATGAGGGCCAACAGCAGGGCTGCCCCACGCACGATGCCAGGAAGACGACCGCGCACCCCTTCCCAGGCCGCGGCGATCGGGATGTACAACCCCGGCAGCACGAAAAGCACCTGGCGGGCGTTGTCATACAGGGAGGGCGTGCGCAACACCATCAATCCCACGGGTACCCCGTACCACAATGCAAAGACCTTTCGGGCCTGGGTAGGCCCGATGCCGCGTAAGAACGCAAGTACCCCCAAACCCAGCAGCAAGAGCGCCGGTTCCGTAGTTTGAATGACGTGCAACCAGGGGACATAGATGGCAGGCAACTCGGTCGATGCATAAAAACGTCCGGCAAAGAGCACCTTGCCCTGCCATACGAAGCGCGAAGCCATGCGCAGGGACATTCCATAGAAGAACAGCACCCGATTGGGGGAACGCAACACCAGGGCCGGGTGGGTTACATAGTGCACGCCCAGAACCACAAGGGCCAGAACGACGAACGGAACCAGACTTTGCAACCGGAGTTTCCGCCACGTCAACAACCAAAGAATAAGCCATACCCACCACCCGCTCACCCGCACGCTGACGGCAAGGCCCAGGGCCAGGGCCGCGGCCCAAAAGTGGGGCGTACGTAGCAGCGTGCGGATGAGCTGGCCATATCCCCGCAACTGGTCACGAAAGGCTGCCACTTCTTCAGGTGTGGCCTGGAGCCACCACGTCCATCCCAAGGCACCGAAAAGAAAGGTCAATACGCCCAGGGCAGTGGTCAAGACCAGGTGGGCCCGCAGGAGTTCGGCATACCAGAATTCGGCAGGCGAGGGCCAGGCCAGATACCCGTATCCCAACGCCAAAAGCAAGGCCACGATAGCCGCGACCAGTACGCCAGCGCCCCACATCCCCCTTTGGTTGGATGGAATCCGACGGCGCAATACAGGGGAAGGCACCTGTTCGGGAAAGACGTTGCGGACCAGTTGGGGAAGGTGGTCGATGAAACGCAAGCCCAAGACCAGACTGGCCAGCATGGTCGCCAGCGTGCTGGTGTCTTTCAAATTGATGAAGCCATGGCCCCAGAGGAGGGGCTGGGTGGCAAAAAGCAAAGTTGCCACCAGCGTAGCCTCTTCGGAAAACCAGCGCCGCAGCAGCGCATAGAGGCTCGCTGTCGCCAGAAGGAAAAAGGCCCAAGAGACAAGGTGGAGTACATCGATGATGTGTAAAAACGGCAACCCTTGATGAAGCAAAACCACCAAAACCCAGGGCCAGACGCCGTAGAATTCCAGGTTCAGTACCAGATACGTAACCCCAGGCCAAACGCCCGAGGTCAGAAGCGTTTTATATGCGACCCATGTATTGCGCGCATATATCAACATATAGACATCATCCCACCCCTCCCCATAATGGGGGGAGAGAAATAAGCCCAAAAGGGCCTGAACACTAAACAGCAACAACCCTACAACGCGCAGAGGCCGTTTCATCAACATCTGAACAAGCGGTCGGCGGGTAGCAGACAGTAGACAAGCAGTCAGCGGTCAGCGTTTATGCCCCTTTGCCCAGGGTCATGCGCATCAGCCTTCCAGTAAGCCCCACACCGCGGGGTCACCGGCAAGGTGCTGCAACACCGGCAGGACGGCCTGCAGGAAGCCGCCGGGCCGGGCCAGGTTTCGTGCTTCCTCTTGCGTGTAAGGGAACACATCCATGGGCAGGCTGACGCCGGAAAAGGCCTCCAGATATTCGGGAATCCGGTCGAACCAGCGGGGCAGGGGATGCTCCCGAAGCAGCACCAGGATATCGGCGTCGCTCCAGGCTCCGGCATCCTCCCGGGCCAGGGAGCCGAACAGACCCACGGCCAGCACGCGCGGGTCACGGGCGACCAGCCTCTGGGCCGCCTCCTGCACTTCCGCCAGAGCCTGTTCCCGGTCCAGCCAGGCAACCTGCACCGAACCGTAGGATTTCCATCGCACAGCCGATGGCTTTTTGGACCGCACGCCGTTCACCTCACCTGGGCCACGGGCAGCGGCCCGCCCACGGCCTGCTCGTACGCGTAGGCGGCCCGCAGGAGCAGGTCCTCGCGGAAGTCCGCCGCGATGAACTGTACGCTCAAGGGCAGGCCCTGCCGGTTCAGACCCGCGGGCACCGCGATGGCCGGCACCCCCGCGTGGTTCGCGGCCACCAGGAGCTGGTCCATGTACTGCATGAGCACCGTATCGCCGTACACTTCGCCCACCCGGAAAGCCGGCGTGGGCGTGGTCGGCCCCAGGAGCACATCCAGCCGATACGGGCCCTCAGGGTCGAAGATGCGCTCGAAATCCCGGCGAATGAGGGTGCGCACCCGCAGCGCGCGCTCGTAATACCGCTGGCTGTACTGGGCCGCGCTCACGTACATCCCCATGAGAATGCGCACCTTGGGTTGCAGGCCGAAGCCCTGCCCCCGGGTCTTGCGGTACATCTCCCAGAAGTCCTCCACCGGCTCGGGGGTCCGGTAGCCGTACTTCACGCCGTCGTAACGGTGCAGATTGGACGCGGCCTCCACCCGGGAAATCACGAAGTACGCGGGAATGCCGTATTCAAGATGGGGCAGGGGCACGTCGTCCACGATGTCCGCGCCCAGGTCCGCGAGCAGGTCCGCGGCCTTGCGCACCGCGGCCTCAATTTCCGGGTCGATGCGGGTCTCCACCAGTTCCCCGGTGGCCTGGTCCACGTAGGTGATGCGGAACATATCGGGGGAAAGGCCGATGCGCAGGCCCCGCACGCCTTTGCGCATCTCCGCGAGGTAATCGGGCACCGGCCGGGTCGCGGCCGTCGCGTCGTACCGGTCCGGCCCGGCCATCACCCGCAGGGCCAGGGCCGCGTCGGTCACCGTGCGGGTGATGGGACCCACGGTGTCCAGGGACGAGGCGAAGGCAATCAGGCCGTATCGGGAGACCCGGCCATAGGTGGGCTTGAGCCCCACCACCCCGCAAAAGGCCGCGGGCTGGCGGATGGACCCCGCGGTATCCGTGCCCACGGAAAGGGGACCCATCCCCGCGGCCACCGCAGCCGCGCTTCCGCTGGAGGACCCACCGGGAACCCGGTCCAGGTCCCAGGGATTGCGGGGCGCGGGCTGGTAGGCCGTGGATTCCCCCGAAGAGCCAAAGGTGAACTCGTCCAGGTTGACCTTGCCCAGCACCACCGCACCCGCGGCTTCCAGCCGGGCGACCGCGGTCGCGGTATAGGGCGCGATGTACTCGTACAGAATGCGGGACCCCGCGGTGGCCCGCACGCCTTCCACGGTGAGGATATCCTTGACGGTGATGGGCACGCCCGCGAGGGGCCCGGGGTCCTCGCCGGCGGCCACGCGGCGGTCGATGGCCTCGGCCTGCCGGCGGGCCCGTTCCTCGGTCAGGGTGATGAACGCGTGCACGCCGGGATGCTGCCGATGCAGGGCTTCAGGGTCCTCGCCGGGGGCCAGGAGCCGACCGGAGGCCCCTTCCACCGCTCGGATGCGCTCCAACACGGCTTCCAGGACGTCCCGGGCCGACGCCTTTCCGTCCCGAATGGCTTGGGCGATGTCCCAGGCGGTGGCTGTGTGGTCCATGGGCAGGGCTCCTTCTTCCCTTGGGCATTCGGTCTCGCGATTGTATCTTCCTGATTTTACCGGCATTGGCGCACGCCAAGCCCATCTCTACGACCCTCTCCGCTGCACAGGGAACGGCTTTGGCCACCCTTTGGTATAAAAGAAGCACCTTTCACCGTCCTCATCAGGGCAACGCGAGGTGGGCATGCAATCCTCCGCGCCGCGGCGTGCGAATCAGCGTGGACCCCAGACCCCCCGTCGCTATTGGGCGGCCCAGGCCACGGGGCTTCGACCGCCGGGGATGGGGTTCTGGCTTCGGCTGCTGGCCGCCTGGGCCGTTTGGGCTGCGGCTGCCTTCTTCCAGCAGCCCCTGTGGTTCTGGCTGGGCTTCTGGCTCATTCCCTTGCACCGCCTGACCTTAGGCACCGTCTGGGCTTTGCGCCGCAGCCCGCCCAAGGTCATCGTCGGCTGGTGGCTTCGGTGGATGCTGCTTTGGCTGGGCACCGGGCTGGCCGGTGCGCTGGCCGGCCGGTTCCTGGACCTCCCCTTGTGGCCCGGGGTCGAACAGGCCGGATGGCCCTGGAACGTGCTGGCCACCTGGCTTGTGAGCCTGCTCCTTATCGGCCTGGGTCCCTGGTGGTGGGAGGGGTTCCCCTTAGTGGGCCTGCTCCTCACGTGGAGCGCGGCGCTACCGGCCTGGCTTCTGGGCCTGGCCCTGGTGCGAGAAGCCTCCACCCCGGCCCTGCAAGCCCTGTTGATGCTGGTGGCCGGTGGGCCGGGCACCTGGGCCTTGTGGGGCATGGCCCTCGCGCTGGTGGGTCTGGGCCCGGCCTCGTTGGGCCGGCGGCTCCTCCTGGCCTTGCTGGGCCTGCCTGCGCTTTTGGCCTGGTGGGGCTTCTGGGCCTTGGCCGTTGGGGGAACGCCCCCGCCACGGGCCGCCGCGCGCCCGACATAGCCGAGCCAGGTATAGGCAA
>JALXBY010000321.1 GCA_026991215.1 Anaerolineales bacterium | reverse complement strand
GTCCGAGAAACTCTGGTGATTTTGAGCCGCAAAGTCCTGCATATGCTGTTCCATCTCTTGCGCCATGGCCGCCTCTTTCAGGATGATCCACCTTCAAAAAAGGCTTTCGCTTATAGTTGACTCCTGCTGGGGGGTGTGTGCGCTTTTAGCATAGGCCGCCCCGCCGCGCGTGAACTGGCAGTGGGTTCACGTCTGTTTGGCCGCTGTCTTACGGGCACCTCACGAAAGGCTTTCCACTCTCACCACTGCGGACTGCGCACGGCACACTGCGGACCGCGCCCCTCACACCTCCAATTCCCGCGCCGAGGCCCGCAGGGCCTGGGAGAGGGTATCGGTCAGCGCGTTGACCACGTGGATTTCGAAGGCCTGGGCAATGCCCCGGCCCCCGTATTGCAGGTACTGGGGCTGGGTGCAGGTCTGCAGCCAGCGCTGGTAGGTTTCCGGGCGCACCTGCAGGGCCAGCCCGTACCGTTGCTTCAGGTAGCGGAGGAAGTTGCCCAGGAACTTGTCGAAAATCGCCTGGGCCACGGGCGGCCGGATGAAGTCGAACACCAGGATGTTGTCGCGGCCGATGCGGTTGAAAATCTCCGGCCGGGCCAGTTGGAAGCGGAAGAAGTCCTCGATGGCCCGGAGGATGCGGGCCTGCACTTCGGTATAGGGCGCTTCGGGGGAAATCAGCGGCACGCGGCGGCCCGTATCCGGGTCTTCCCGATACACACCCAAATTGGACGTGAACACGATTAGGGTTTCCCCAAAGTAGACGGTTTCCCCTTTGGAATCCGTGAGCCGACCCGCGTCCAGAATCTGCAGGAACACGTCGAAGATGCGGGGATGGGCCTTTTCGATTTCATCGAAGAGGAGCAGGGAGAAGGGGTTCTCCCGCACCGCGTTGGTGAGTTCGCCACCCTGTTCGTAGCCCACGTACCCTGGGGGCGCGCCGATGAGCCGCTGGTTCGTATGGGGTTCGCTGAATTCGCTCATGTCGAACCGGATGTACGCGGTGGGGTCGCCGAAGACCAGTTCCGCAATGGCCCGGGCCATGGCCGTTTTGCCCACGCCCGTAGGCCCGGCGAAGAAGAACACGCCTTTGGGCCGGTCCTCGGCCAGGCCCAGGTGACTGCCGGAAAGGCCCAGGGCCGCGCGCTTGAGCACCTGCAGAATGTGCCGTTTGGCCGCCTCCTGGCCCTTGATGTGCTCGTCCAAAATCTCCCGGCCCCGGGCCTGGATGCGGTCCAGCACGCTCAACCAGGGGGATTCCCGCACCCCGGTCTTGTACTGACGCACCGCATCTTCCAGGCGGGAAACCGGGATGCCCTGCTCCCGGGCCAGCAGGGCGATGGCCCGGATGTCCCGGAGCCGCATTTGCTCGGTCCGGGCCACGAAAGCCCGCAACAGTCGCTCCCGCTGTTCCGGGTCAAGGCCCTGGGCCTGGGGGAACAGGGGCAGCACGAGTTCCGCCATACGACGGCGGAACGGCGCGTAGGGCAGGGGGATGACCACGCTGTGAATACCCGGGTTGCGGTACACGAGCCAGGAGGGAACGTCGTTTTCCTTTTGCAAGATGAGGATGAGCAGATTGCAACGGGCCCGCCCATCCACCATGTGATGGGTGACTTCGTGGGAAATCTTCTCGATTAGGGTGAAGACCCGGGTTTCGGTAGGGGAAAGGTGGGTCATATCCGGGGCCAGGCGGGAAGCGTAATCGGCCAGGATCACCAGGTGGCGGTCTCGAGTTTCGGTCATCACCTGGCGGATGAAGGCAAAAGCCTCTTCGGGCAGCACCTGGTTCGCGGCCCGGGCGCGGTAGCGGTGGAAGCGAGCCAGCAGGTCCTCTGCGGCCTCCAGGTTGCGGAAGCCATCCACCGGGTCATAGGCGAGAAAGGCGCTGTACCCCTCGGCTTTGAGGGCCTGGACAAGGAAGTCCAGAAGGGGCCGGGGGGTCCTGTCCTGGGGCGTCAGGAAGAGGTCGCGCACATTGCCCGAGAGCAGGAACACCGGTTTGGTGATAGCAAACCGCCGGATTTCCCGAAACCATCCGGGGAGTTGGGTGGTTTCCATATGTTCGCCTCCTAAACGGGTGCTTGACAACCCAAAGGGGCCTCAAACAACCGTTGTGTTCAACGTATTTTAGCCGTAACCCAACTTTTGAACGCTCACATTGCTGCCCGCCGGTTGACCTTCGGGTTTCAACCCCTAACATTAAAAGCGCCGGGTCGGTCGGGTGGTCGCGGCACCCCGCGCGGGTGCCGAGGAAAGTCCGCACTCCACAGGGCACGGCGCCGGGGAAACCCGGGTGGGGGTAACCCCACGCAAGGGCCACAGAAACAGACCGCCAGCGGCCCGCGCCGCCGCCAGGCGGCCGGGTGCGGGCAAGGGTGAAAAGGTGGGGTAAGAGCCCACCGGCTCGCGGGGTAACCCGCGGGCGTCCAGGCAACCGCCGCCGGGAGCAAGGCCAAGCAGGGGCGAAGGCGGGGATTTCCCCGCCGGGGTGTGGCCCGCACCCCTGGAGCCCCGGGTGGGCCGCTCAGATAGATGACCACCGCGCATCGGCGAGGCGCCCCATCGCCGGTGCGTACAGAATGCGGCTTACAGACCGGCCCGGCGGGGCTTTTTCTTGTATGGTTGGTATACTTTCAACCGAACGTTACATGCCCCTACACAAGCCCTATCAGGGAATATCATGGAACGTGTCCAGGTATTGCTGACCCATGAACAGGTGCTACGGCTCCGGGAACTGGCCCGTCGTCAGGGCACGTCGGTATCCGCGCTGGTGCGAGAGATGATAGAAGAGGGCCTGGCCCGGTGGGCAGAGACCCAGAAAGCCCGACGCGCGCGCCTGCTGCGCCGCATCCGTGCCGAGCGAGAAGCCCTGCAGGCCCGTTATGGCCCTCGCCTTCCCACATGGCAGCCAGAAATGCTGCATCGTTTACGGGAGGAACGCCTCCATGACCTCATGCGTCCTTGACGCCAACATTGCCGTCTGGGCCGTTTTTCCTGGGCCGTGGAGCGTGGAAGCCGAAACGCTTCTCCAATCCATGACTCGTATTGTCGTGCCCTCCCTCTGGATGTACGAGGTCACTTCAGCCGTACGTCAGATGATGGTGCATGTGGGGGGCACAGAGGAAGAGGCGAATCGGCTCCTTGAGGTGCTATGGGAAATTCCGGACGAAGTCATTCCAGCGGATGGTGACTTGATGCGAATGGCCTATCATTGGGCAACCCGGTTGGGACAGCGTGCCGCGTATGATGCTTTTTACGTTGCCCTGGCTGAACGCCTGAGACTCCCCTTGTGGACGGGAGATCAGGCTTTATATCGACAGGCACGAAAGGTTGGGGTGGATTTCGTCAAGCGATTTCCAGAAGAATGGGCAACAACGCAAACCAAAAAAGGGCCATAGTGGTGAAAGCAAAAAGCGCCAGGAATGGTTGCAAAGCCATTGTCTGAAAACAAATCGCCCGTTTTCCGGCTGGGAAAATTACATAGCGTAAGCCTTGGTACAATCCCGGACGCGCCACCAGCCCGCTCCCAGGGCATGCCGACACGAACCCTGCAAATCCCCCTGGAGGTGCCTTCATGCTTCCCTTTTACGCGGTCATCATGGCCGGGGGCGGGGGCACG
>JALXBY010000320.1 GCA_026991215.1 Anaerolineales bacterium | reverse complement strand
ACCAAAGACCCTCTTTTTTCTCGGCTGATGACGATCCCCCGGCCGCGCCATCGTTTTGCGCCGATGCTTTTGAGACGAGATTCTCTTCCTCTTCCGCCCGGGAGTCTCGCACCACGCGGCGCCCAGGGCGGGCCTCGCTGTCGCGTACGATTTTCAGGAACAAGTCTTCAAGCGTCGTCGTGGGGTGGTCGACCTCGAGCAGCGTCGCATGGTCTTGTTGCACGATCGCTTCGATCTGTTGCCTCGCTTGGTCAGACAAACCTCCGATGCGCAACAGAGTTTCGTCTCGAATCTTCAGCAAGCTATCCACACGCCCCAGCTCCTTCAGCTCGCCGTTGTGCAAAATGGCGATGCGGTCGCAAACATCCTGCACATCGGCCAGCAAGTGACTGCAAAGCACGACCGTCTTCCCCTCATCTCGAAGACGGAGAATGAGGTCCTTGATGTGGCGTGTGCCGATCGGGTCGAGGCCGCTGGTCGGTTCGTCCAACAGCACGAGATCCGGATCGTTGATTAGCGCTTGCGCCAGACCGATGCGCCGTGTCATTCCCTTGGAATATTCTCGCAATTGTCGGCGCCGCGCTTTGGCGAGCCCCACCATGTCGATCAGTTCGGCCGCCCGCTTGCGTCGCTCGGCAGCCGACATGTCGAACAGTCGGCCGTAGAAGTCCAGCGTTTCCTCGGCCGTAAGAAAGCGGTACAGGTACGACTCTTCGGGCAGGTAGCCGATTCGTTCATTCTTGCTGACGTCGCTGGCCGCGCGCCCAAAAACCAGCACTTCGCCGCTGGTCGGAAACAATAGGCCGAGAATCAGTTTGATGGTTGTGGTCTTGCCCGATCCGTTGGGGCCCAGCAGACCGAAGACTTCGCCACGGTGAACTTCCAGGTCGAGTGCTTTGAGGGCTTGTACTTTCTGACGCCCCCAGAAATCGCGATAGACCTTCGAAAGATTTCGGGTTTCGACAATAACGTCTGAGGCCATGAAGCGCCCTTATCGCGGCTGAATGGGAAAACAAATGAAACAAAGGTAAAAACGAGCCGAGATATCCAGACAAATCAACGGGTGCCGCGCAAGCTACTAGATCAGCAAATCGTTGCGGCCACTCGTCTTCCCTCGCGTTCAGGTTGATGTAATAGGCCACGTGCACGCTCAGGGCAACGTCGTGCTTTTGCGCTGTCTCCCGAATGGTCTGGCACGTCTTCTCGCTAACCCGGACGGAACGCACCCAACCCAACTCCAGCGCGTCCAGGCCCAGTTCGGCCAGGCGCTGGATGCCGCCCACGGTGCCGCCGGGCCGTTTGGGCGTGGAGAGGGGATTGCCCACCGTGCCAATGCGGAAGGGTTTGGACATGGGGATCCCTCGTGGGTGGGGTCGTTGGTCGATGGTCGTTCGTCAATGGTCGGTCGTCGTTGGTCGTTGGTTGGTGTAGGGGTTACGAGCGTCGTTCCACGGTGAAGCAGTAAAGGATGTCGCCCTCCTTGTAGTCCTTGAAGCCCTTGATGCCCACGCCACACTCGTAGCCTTCCTTCACCTCTTTGACGTCCTCCTGGAAGCGTTTCAGGGAGGCGATTTCGCCTTCGAAGAGCACCTGCTCCCCGCGGATGACCCGGACCCGCGCACCGCGGCGCAGCACGCCACGGCGGACCCGACACCCCGCCACCTTCCCGAACCGGCTGGCCGGGAACACCGCGAGCACCTCGGCCTCGCCCAGGAAGACTTCCGTCTCTTCCGGCTCCAGCAGGCCCCGCAAGGCCTGTTCCACGTCGTCCAGCAGTTCGTAGATGATGCGGTACTGGCGGATTTGCACCCCTTCGGCCTCGGCCGTGCGCCGCGCGGCCGCATCGGGCTTGACGTTGAAGCCGATGACCACGCCCTTGGCTGCCGCCGCGAGCATCACGTCGTCTTTGGTGATGTCGCCCACATCGGCCCGCAGGATGTTGACCTCCACCCCGGTACGTTCGGCAATGCGCAGGATGGAGTTCACGATGGGCTCGATGGAGCCTTCCACGTCCACCTTGATGACCAGGTTCAGGGCCCTGACCTCGCCCTGTTCCATCTTCCGGAGGATGTCTTCCAGGGTGACCGTGGGCCGCGCGCCCTGTTGCTTCTTCGCTTCCTCTTCGGCCCGCCGCTGTTCCACAATCCGTTGCGCCTCTTTCTCGCTCTTGACCGTGTAGAACAGGGTGCCCAGTTGGGGAAGGTCGTGCAGGCCCAGGACGGAAACCGGGGTGGAAGGGCCTGCGGCCTTGACCGGCCGTCCCTGGTGGTCGAACATGGCCCGGATGCGTCCATAAGTGGTGCCGGCCACGACCACGTCCCGCACCTTCAAGGTGCCGTTCTGGACCAGCAACGTCGCGACCACGCCCCGACCCTTCTCCCGCTTGGCCTCGATGACCGTGCCAAAGGTGCGGCCTTCGGGGTTGGCCTTGAGGTCGGCCTGTTCCGCCACCAGCAGGATGGCTTCCAGGAGTTCGTCCAGGCCGATGCCCTGCTTGGCCGAAACCTCCACCATGATGGTATCCCCGCCCCAGTCGTCGGGGGTCAGGCCCAGTTCGGCCAGTTGCCGACGCACCACTTCGGGCCGGGCGTTGGGCTTGTCGATCTTGTTGATGGCCACCACGATGGGCACCTGGGCGGCCCGGGCGTGGTCAATGGCCTCCCGCGTCTGGGGCATCACGCCATCGTCCGCGGCCACCACCAAGACCACGATATCCGCGCCCTTGGCGCCCCGGGCCCGCATCTCGGTAAAGGCCGCGTGGCCGGGGGTGTCCAAGAAGGTAATCTTCTGGCCGTTGTATTCCACCTGGTACGCACCGATGTGCTGGGTAATGCCCCCGGCTTCCCGGGCGGCCACGTTGGTCTTGCGGATGGCGTCCAGCAACGTGGTCTTGCCGTGGTCCACATGGCCCAGGACGGCCACCACCGGCGGCCGGGGACGGAGTTTCTCCGGCGGCTCTTCCTGCAGCCAGCGCCGCCACAGGGGTAGGGCGGTTTCCTCGGCCTGCGCCTGGGCTTTGGTCTCGCCTTCCGTAGCCAGCCGGGTCTGGATGCCGAATTCACCGGCCACCAGCGCGGCCGTGTCATAGTCGATGGTCGCGTTGATGGAAACCAGTTCGCCGATGTTGATAAGCGTTTTCAGCAACTGAATGGGGTCTACGCCCAGTTTCTGGGCCAGTTCCCGCACGGTAATCTGGGGGGGAAGTTCGACGACGTGTTTCTCATTCGTCTGCACCTGGGCCATGCGTCACCTCCACAGGGGTTGGTTCGTCTTGGGGAAGGCTTTCCATAAAGGCCCGCAAGCGGGCGATGTCTTCCGGGGTCAGCGTGGTACGCAGCGCGTGGGCAAAGGCCCGCCGCTTGAAGGCTTTCTCCCAGCACGCACGGCGGGCATGCAGGTAAGCCCCGCGTCCGGGCATGCGCCGGGAGGGGTCCACGAAAACGCCCTGGGGCGTGCGCACGATGCGGATGAGGTCCCACTTGGCGTGGGTCTCACGGCAGCCGATGCATGTGCGCATGGGGACGTGCTTGCGCCGGGCCATGGCACCCTCCTATAAGCACGAGTGATAAAGTAGGGGTACGGGGGAGGAGGCCGGAAGGTCACCATGCGATTGGGCCATAGAGCCCCTGCAGGAGTACACCTCCGGCC
>JALXBY010000319.1 GCA_026991215.1 Anaerolineales bacterium | reverse complement strand
ATGGCCTGCAGTGACCCCACGCTGTTCCGTGGGCTGGCGGCCCTGCTTCTGGCCTCGGCGGTGGCCTGGGTCGCGCGGCGCCGGGGATGGCTTTCCCCAGACGGGGCCTGGGCGGCCTGGGCGTTGTGCGTCTGGCTCTTTGGCCTGGCTGGATGGCGCTGGGCCGTGCCCCTGTTGGTCTTCTTCGGCACCTCCTCGTGGTTGACCCGGTGGAAAGGCCACGCGCCCCGCGATGCCGGGCAGGTACTGGCCAATGGGGGTATCCCCGGATTGCTCGTGGGCCTGTGTTGGTTGTATCCTTCCCCCAAGGTGTGGTGGGCCTACATCGCGGCCCTGGCCTTTGCCACCGGCGATACCTGGGCCTCGGAACTCGGACGCCGCTGGGCAGTCCGGCCCATCTCCTTGCGGACGGGCAGGCCCACCCAGGCCGGGGCGTCGGGCGCGGTTTCCCTGCCCGGCACCTTGGCAGCCGTTGCCGGGGCCGGGCTGATGGCAGCCGTGGGCTGGGCCCTGTTCGGCGGGCCGGTGCTGGAGGCCCTGCGCGCGGCCGGGTTCGGCTTCCTGGCCGTGGTCGTGGATTCCCTGCTGGGCGCGTGGGTCCAGGGTCAGGCCCGCTGCCTCCAATGCGGCCAGGTGGTGGAAGCCGGGGAACCCCATCCGTGCCCCGGCCCGCTGCAGCCCCTTTCCGGGTGGCCCTGGATGACCAACAACATGGTCAACCTGACGGCCCAGGCCCTGGCTGCCGTGCTTGCGTTGTTTTAGGACGCAGTGCGCAGTGCGCTGTCCGCAGGCCGCTGCGGCAGTGGGCAGTGAGCGGCGGTGGGCCTTTGGGAAAGGAGTGGGTGATGACGATGGGCTATTTGCTGGAGGCCGCGATGTTGGGCCTTTCGGCCGCGCTGTTGCCCGGCGCGTTGCAGGCCTTCTTCTTCGCGCAGGCGCTGCGGCTGGGCACGCGGCGGGCCCTGTTCCTGGCCTTCACCCCGCTTTTGAGCGATGGCCCCCTGGTGCTCGTGAGTTTGCTCCTGCTCTCGCAGGTGCCAGAGGGCTGGCTGCGGGCCTTGCGGGTGCTTGGCGGGCTGTATCTCCTCTACCTGGCCTGGCAGGTGGCCAAAAGCCCGCCTCAGCCGTCGGAGGAAGCGGCCCTTGGTCGCGTCCGGACCTTGATGCAGGCGGTCACCGTCAACTGGCTCAACCCCAACCCCTACATCTTCTGGGCCACGGTCCTTGGCCCCAGGACCCTGGAAGGATGGAAGCAGCATCCCCTCTGGGGCCTGGGGTTCATCGCGTCGTTTTACCTGCTCCTTGTGGCCGGGAACATAGCGTTGCTGGCCCTCTTCGGCCGGATGCACGGCCTGCCCTTGCAGTGGCGACGGCGCTTCCTGCGGCTGGCCGCCGTGCTGCTGGCCGTGTTAGGCGTGCGTTTCCTGCTTCCCTGAGGGGAAAGGCGGGCGAACGGGGCGTAAAAGAAAAGGCCGTGGGTCGGCATCCCACGGCCTTTGGTCTGCGCTTTTTCGCGCCTTTGGGTTCACGCCATGCCCAGGTAGGTCTTCTGGACCATTTCGTTGGCCTGGAGTTCCTGGGCCGTGCCCTGGAGCACGATTTCCCCGGTGCGCAGCACATAGCCCCGGTGGGCAATCTGCAGGGCCATGTGCGCGTTCTGTTCCACCAGCAGAATGGTCGTCCCCTGCCGGTTGATTTGCTGAATGGTCTCGAAGATGCTCTCCACCAGAATGGGGGCCAGCCCCATGGAGGGTTCGTCCATGAGGAGCAAGCGGGGTCGGGCCATCAAAGCCCGGCCAATGGCCAGCATCTGCTGCTCGCCGCCGGAAAGGGTCCCGGCCAGTTGCCGACGCCGTTCCTTGAGCCGGGGGAAGAGGGTGAACACCCGTTCCAGGTCCTCTTCGATGGCCTTCTTGTCGGTACGGGTGTAGGCCCCCATCTCCAGGTTCTCCATCACCGTGAGCCGGGCGAAGATGCCGCGGCCTTCGGGCACCATGGCAATGCCCTTGCGGACGATGACATGGGTCGGGTACTGGGTCAGGTCTTCGCCTTCGAAGCGCACCTGGCCTTCGGTTGGGGGAAGGAGCATGGTAATGACCCGCAGCGTGCTGGTCTTGCCCGCGCCGTTCGCGCCAATCAGGGTCACGATTTCCCCTTTTTCCACGGTCAGGGAAATGCCCTTGAGCGCGTGGATGTGGCCGTAGTAGGCGTGCACGTTGTGCAGTTCCAGCATGGCCATGGCCGTCCTCCCGCTTTACCCAACCGGGATGCCCGCGGCCGCGCCTCGGCCCAGGTAGGCCTCGATGACCCGCGGGTTGCGTTGAATCTCTTCGGGCTTGCCTTCGGCGATCTTCTGGCCGAAGTCCAGCACCGTGATGCGCTCGCTGATGGTCATGACCACCCGCATGTCGTGCTCGATGAGGAGTACGGTCAGGTTCCAGTCGTCCCGTAGTTGCCGGATGAACTCAATCATGTCCGCGGTTTCCTGGGGGTTCATGCCCGCGGTTGGCTCGTCCAGAAGCAACAGTTTGGGTTCGCTGGCCAGGGCGCGCGCGATTTCCAGCCGGCGCTGAGCCCCATAAGGCAGGCTGTTGGCCGGCAGGTTGGCCCATTCGGTCAACCCCATGTAATCCAGGAGCTCCCACGCCCGTTGTAGCGCCCGCCGTTCTTCCCGGTAGTACACCGGGGTGCGGATGACCGCGTCCCACCAGTGTTCGTGCAACCGGGGGTGCATCCCCACCAGGACGTTTTCCAGCGCGCTCATCTTGCCGAACAGCCGGATGTTCTGGTACGTGCGCGCGATGCCCATGGAGGTAATTCGGTCCGGCCGCAACCCCTGGATTTCCACGCCCTGGAACAGGATTTCCCCTTCCTCAGGCACGTAGTACCCGGTGATGCAGTTGAAGAAAGTGGTCTTCCCCGCGCCGTTGGGGCCGATGATGCTGGCAATGGCCCCTTCTTCCAGGACGAAATCGATTTGGTTGACAGCCACCAGGCCGCCGAACCGCTTGGTCACCTTTCGGGCTTCCAGAATGGGTGCCATGCTACCCTCCTTCGCTGCGGGCTGGGGCGAGCCGCGTGCCTACTGCTTGGACTTCGAACCTTCTGCCCGGACTGGCGAAGCGCCGCGCACCAGCAGCCGGGGGTAAATGGTCGGCTTCTTGGGGATGAAGCCTTCAGGCCGCAGCAGCATCATGGCAATCAGCGCAACGCCGTAGAAGAGCATCCGGTACTCCGAGAACTCCCGCAGCAACTCCGGCAGGCCCACCAGGGCGAACGCGCCGACCACCACACCGGGCAGGCTCCCCATGCCGCCCACGATAATCAGGCACAGCACGTTGATGGAAATCAACAGGTTGAAGGAATAGGGGTACACAGACCCCACCTTGGTCGCGAAAATCGCGCCGCTCAACCCGGAAAAGGCCGCGCCAAAGCCAAAGGCCAGCAACTTGGTCGTCACCAGGTGAATCCCCGTGCCTTCGGCCACGTCCTCGTCCTCGCGCATGGCCTGCCATGCCCGGCCCAGGCGGGAGTGATACAACCGGTGGGCCACCAACCATGTTATGAGAATGCCTGCCAGGATGAGGTAATACAGTTGATACTCTTCCTTGAGGGTGTAGCCGAACAATGTGGGCTTGGGGATTTCCAGTACGCCCAGGGCGCCCCCCATCCAGGGCTTGAGCCAGTCCGAGTTGGCCAGGATGCGGATGATTTCCCCAAACCCCAGGGTGACGATGGCCAGGTAGTCGCCCCGCATCCGCAGAACCGGGATGCCCAGGAGCACGCCGGCCGTCAGCGCGAACAGGATGGCCAGGGGCAGCGCGGCCCAGAAGTCCCAGCCGCGGCCCAGTTCCCCGCGCGAGGTCAACAGCGCGACGGTATACGCGCCAATGGCGAAGAAAGCCACGTAGCCCAGATCCAGCAGGCCGGCGAAGCCCACCACGATGTTCAGGCCCAGGCCCATGATGATGTACAGCCCTACCAGGTTGATCACGCTCAAGAGGTAGGTGTCCTTCTGCAGAATGACGATGGGCATGACCAGGAGAAAGGCCAGTAAAGCAAGGGTGAACAGGAGCCGGGTCTCAGGTGAAGGCTGATTTCCCAATACCTGTTGGCTGCGTTTGTCCTGCACCTGGATGTAAGGGCGCAGGGCGAAGTACACCCACGAAAGGGCGAAGGTAATCACGAACAACCACAAAGCCCCCATGGGCTTGAGGCCTTGGTAGGCAAAGAAACTGCCCAAAGCGTATTTGAGAATCGTGCGTTGCACGAGTTCGGAGAACACGCCCAGGACTAACGTAATGGCCACCGCGCTCAAAACGGCCTTATGGAAGGTTTTCGGCAGAAAGTGGGGCAGGGCGAAGAGCAGGCCCAGAACCGTACCCGCAGCCACCAGGTAGACCAACCCTGTGGTCAGGTTTGCCTGTTGGAAGGTCAGCAGGCGGTACAGTTGGGGCTTGGCGGAAATGAAGATGAAGCCCAAATCCACCCGCTGCCCCAGCAAGACCAGCAGGGCCAGAAGCAGGCCGCTCAGCAGCCCCGTAACGGCCGCGTGCGCCAGAATGGCCGGCGCGGAAGCCTGCTTTTCCTTCCGCATCTGGGCGGCCCGGAGGTAGCCAAACGCGGCAAACACGATAAGGTAGGTGAGATGCCCCAGCGTGAACTCTCCGATGACCGCGCGGCGGCTCAGGGAAAGGGGCATGCCGGTCAGCGCGATGTAGACGGCAATCAGGCCGCCTAAGAGACCCAACTTGAGCGTGCGCTTCCATAGGGACATGGCGCCCTCCTGTGGACTGCGGATGGGCTACACCCGCTCTTCGGCCAGGGCCTCGCCCAGGATGCCCGTGGGCCGGAAAATCAACACCATCACCAGCATGGTGAAGGCGATTACGTCCTTCAACTGGTTGGGCGCGGTGACGCCCAGGCCTTCCAGAATCAGCGCGGGGCCCAGGGATTCAAAGATTCCCAAAAAGTAACCGCCCAGCATCGCGCCAGGGATGTTGCCAATGCCGCCCAACACGGCCGCGGTAAAGGCCTTGATGCCCGGAATGAAACCCATGAAGAACTTCACCTGGATGTAAATCACCGAGTACAGCACCGCGGCCACGCCAGCCATGGACGCACCCAGGATGAAGGTCTGCACGATGACCCGGTCCACGTCGATGCCCATGAGCGCGGCTACCTCTTTGTTCTCGGCCACCGCGCGCATGGCCTTTCCGGTCTTGGTGAACTGGACGTAGGCGTACAGCCCGGCCATCATCAAGAGGGAAACCACGATGGTCAGGGCATAGGGCTTGCCGATTTGGATGCCCAGGATGTTCACGCTCCCGGCCAGGATGGGCGTTTCCGGATACGCCCGCGGCCCCGAACCGAAGAAGGAACGGGCCGTGTACTGCAGGGTGAAGGACGCACCGATGGCTGTAATCAACGGCACGAGCCGGGGCGCCTTCCGCAGGGGCCGGTAGGCCACCCGTTCCACAATCACCGCCACGGTGGAAGAAACCACCATGGCCACCAGGAACAGGATGATGAGGGAAAGCACGGGGTACCGGTCCCAGAAGCCGATGCGCTGCAAGGCCAGGCCCACGAACAGGGACCCAAAGGCGCCGAACATGAAGATTTCGCCGTGGGCGAAGTTAATCATGAAGAGGATGCCGTAGACCAGGGTATAGCCCAGGGCAATCAGGGCGTACACGCCCCCCTGGGAAAAGCCATAGAGGACGAACTGGAGCCACTGCTTCCAGCCGTAGGGGGTGGTCTGCAGCGAGCGTACGGCGCCGTAAACGGCCACGGCCAGGATGCTCAGGCCAAAGGCCCACACGACGACGTCGGTCAGGTCATACCGGCGGCGCCAGTACTCAAAGCGGCGCTTCCAGTCCATGGGCAACCCTCCTGAGGGCATGGCTGCATACGGGGTGCCCGGTTGCTCCGGGCGGGGTTATGTTCGACGCCTCTTTTCCAGAAAACCCTTATGGGGTTGAATCGTATCGGCCTGGATACGTGGAAACCCCCCAGGACATTTGGGCTTCTCTCCCCAATGCCCTGGGGGGTAAAGGTCGGCGGAGAAGCCCGTGTTACTCCACAGGCTTAAATTCGCCGTTCTCGTATTTGTACTTGGCCACGAACTCGCCGTTTTCGACCTGGAAGATGGTGATGGGCGTGGTCTCAGGGCTGGTGAAGTCGCCGTATTCGTTGGCAGAGAGCACGCCCGTCAGACCCTGGTAGTTCTTGGTGGCGTAGATGGCGTCCAACAGGGCCTTGCGCGGGATGAGCAGGCCGCCGTCGGGCTTCTGGATGGCCACCTTCTCGATGGCGTTGACGATGATCATGTAGGCGTCGTAGGCCTGCTCACCGAAGGGCGCGGGCGGCTCGGTGCCGTTGATTTCCTTGTACTTCTTGATGTACTCCTCGTTCTGGATGACCTCGGGGCCGGTGGCCCAGAAGCCTTCGGCCGCCTCACCCGCAGCCTCCAGGAACTTCTGGACCTTGAGGCCATCGGCGCCGATGAGGATGACGTCCTTCAGGCCTTCGATTTCCTTGGCCTGGCGGGTCACATACGCGCCCTCTTCAGGGTAGAGCGGGTAGAAGATGACTTCGGGCTGCTTTTCCGCGATGCGGGTGAGCACGGGGCGCATGTCGGTGTCGCCCTGGCTGATGGCTTCCTGAGCCACACACTGGCCGCCCAGTTCTTCAAAGACCTGGCAGGCCACTTCCTGCAACTGCTGCGGGTACGGCGTCCCGTCGTGGATGGTGGCCATCTTGGTCTTCTTCAGAATCTTGTACACGAACTCGGCCACCACACGGCCCTGGTAAGCGTCGTTGTACACGGTGCGCAGGAAGCCGATCTTGTGGGTATCCGGCGCGGTCAGGGCCGGCGCGGTGCAGGAGTTGGAAATCATGAAGTAGCGGGCCTCGGTCACGATTTGCGCGGCCGGCGTGCACGCGCTGGAGCAGTTCGCACCGATGATGCCCACCACCTTGGGGTTGGAGGTCAGTTTCTGGGCCGCCAGCTGGCCGCCCTCGGCACTACATTGCGAGTCTTCTACGACAAGTTCGATTTTGTGCCCCAGCACCTCGGGCCGGTCCGCCTGCGCCACCTTGACGCCGCCCAAACCGGCCTCACCGTAGTTGGCGGCACCACCGCTCAGCACCTGCATCACGCCGATGTAAATCGGCTCATCCGGGGCCACTTCCACACAGCCCCATTCGTCCTTACAGGTGATTTCCTCTTGCTGGGCCGCCTGTTCCTGCTGCTGCGCCGGAGCCTCCGTCGCCTGCTGGCGCTGGCAGGCGGCCACCACAATCCCCAACACCAACAGGCTCAACACGAGCAGCCAACGCTTCATCCCTTCTCCTCCTTCAATAGGGATACCCCGCACGGGGGTGGCGCAATTGTACGCGCCTTTGGGGGAGACGTCAAGGAAATGCTTAAAAAGTGGGCAGTGGTCGGCAGTCCGCGGTCAGCGGTCAGCAGTGCGCGGTCCGCAGTCGGCAGTCAGCAGTGCGCGGTCCGCGGGCGGTGGGCTGCGGATGAGGTCTACCGTTCCAACAGCACCTGGCGGAGGGGGCGCAGGCACTTCTTTCGGGGGGCGGCCGCAGGGTAGCCCAGGTAGAAGAAAGCGTGGGGTTCCCAGGTTTCGGGCAGGCCCAGCGCGCGACGCACGGCCTCCTGGGTGAACAGAGGCGCACATACCCACACCCCTCGCAGACCCTCGGCCTCGGCCGCCAGCAGCAGGTACAGCCCGGCCAGCGCGGTGCTCTGCACGCCCATCAGGTACGCGGCCCGTTGCCGGGGCGGGTCGGGGAACGTATCCTCGGTGCTGCGGTCGTAGCACAGGACCAGGAGTACCGGCGCTTCCAGGATGCGCCGGTAGGACCGGCGGATGCGGTCCACCAGCCGCGCGGGGTCCTGGCCATCCCGACGCAGGTCTTCGACCCAATGGCGCATCATGGCCACGGCCAGCCGGCGACGGGTTCCCCGGTTGCGTACCCACACGAAGCGCCAGGGCTGGCGATTGTGGGCCGAAGGCGCGCGCATGGCCGTCCGCAAAATGCGATGGACCACGGCTTCCGGGACCGGGACATCGCGAAAACGGCGGACGCTCCGCCGGCTGCGCAACCAGCGATGGCGGGCCTGACGTGACATCTGGACCTCCCCTTCTCTGGCATACGGCCGTGGCGGTTTTGGACGTTATACTACCTGGGCACCCCCGGTTCCAAAAACTCCAGGGGTACCCACGGAACCTTTGCAACATCGCAGGCCTTTCAGCAGCTTTGGTATCCCGACGTGGGAGGCGCACCATGTTCCAGGACCTGGACCGACTGCTCCGTGAAGCCGAACTGGACGCCCTGCTGGTCCTGGGAGGGACCACGGACAACGCGGCCATGCGGTACTTCGTGCCCAGGGGCCGCCTGAGCGGCGGGCTGGCCGTGAAAAAACCGGGCCAGCCGCCCAGTCTGTGGGTTTCCTCCATGGAACGGGAAGAGGCGGGGCAAAGCGGGTGGCCCGTCCACACCTGGAGCGAGGCCGGCTTTTACCACTTCCTCCAGGAAACCCGGGACCGCAACCAGGCCTGGGTCCGTACCTTCGAAACCATCTTCCAGAAAGAAGGCCTGACCACTGGCCGCGTCGCGGTGGTGGGCCGGGTCGAATTCGGGTCCTACTGGAGCCTTTTCCACCGCTTGCAGGAACGCCTGCCCGGCCTGACCCTGTTGGGGGAAGAAGGCTTGAAAATCCTGCTGGAAGCCCGGGCCACGAAAAGCCCTGAGGAGGTCGAGCGCATCCGCGCCCTGGGGCAGGCCACGGTGGAAGTGGTGGGCCGGGTCTGGGAATGGCTGGGGACCGCGCGCACCCGCGACGGCCTGCTGGTGGACGCTCAGGGCGAGGTCCTCACCATTGGCCGGGTCAAGCGGCAAATCCGCTTCTGGATGCTGGAACAGGGTGCGGACCTGCCCTATGGCCTGATTTTCGCCCAGGGCCGGGATGCCGGCATCCCCCACAGCATGGGGGAAGAAGCCGCGCCGCTGCGGGCCGGGCAGCCCATTGTCTTCGACATCTTCCCCAGGGAGGCCAACGACGGTTACTTCTTCGACTTCACCCGAACCTGGAGTCCCGGTTACGCCTCGTCCGAGGCCGAAGCCCTGTACGCCCAGGTGCTGGAAGCCCATCACCTGGCCCTGGAAACCCTGCGAGCCGGGCAGCCCGCGCACGAGGCCTACGACCGGGTGTGTGACTATTTCGAGGCCCGCGGGCACCCCACCTTGCGCACGGAGCCAGGCACCCAGCAGGGCTTCGTCCACTCCTTGGGGCACGGCCTGGGGCTGGACATCCACGAAGCCCCAACCCTGCGGCAGGGGAACACCCAACCCCTACAGCCCGGCCACGTGGTCACCGTGGAACCGGGTCTGTACTACCCAGAGCAGGGTATGGGCTTTCGGGTGGAAGATACGGTGTGGATGGACGAAAGCGGACGCCCCCGCGTGCTGGTCGAATTCCCCTACGATTTCGTGCTCCCGTTGCGTGGATGAGGTTCCCCAACGGTTTTGAAGGAAGCACCATGCAGGCGCATGTGCGCGATCGGCTGTTGCAACTCAACCAGCAGTTCTACCGGCAGTTCGGCCAGGCCTACGCCGAGAAACGGGACTTCTACCAGCCCGGCATGGCCCGGCTGCTGGACCGGGTCCCGCGAGAGGCCACGGTGCTGGACGTGGGCTGCGGCCATGGCCGGGTGATTTCCATGCTGGCCGAACGGGGCTTCCGGGGCCGGTACATCGGCCTGGATGCCAGCCCGGTGCTTTTGGACATCGCGCGCGCCCGGGCCCAGGCCGTGACCTTCCCGGTTCGCTTGCTGGTGCGGGACCTGGCCCGGCCCGACTGGGCCGCGGACCTGCCTCAGGCCCACGTGGTGCTGTGCTTTTCCGTACTGCATCACCTGCCGGGCCGCGACCTGCGGGTGCAGGTGTGGCGCAACCTGGCCGCGCGGCTGCGGCCTGGGGGGTGGCTGGCCGTTTCGGTGTGGAACCTGCTGCGCAGCCCCCGCCGTAAGGCCCGCGTCCGGCCCTGGGCCGAGGCGGGCCTGCACCCCCACGAGG
The DNA here is from genome assembly GCA_026991215.1 of Anaerolineales bacterium. Classification (GTDB taxonomy): domain Bacteria; phylum Chloroflexota; class Anaerolineae; order Anaerolineales; family DRMV01; genus S139-71. Next base: position 1,849 of record JALXBY010000319.1, on the reverse strand, counting down.
TCGACCCCGGCGACCTGCTCATGGACTGGCGGCACCGGGGCCACGGCCTGCGTTACATCCACCAATACACCCTGCCGGAACTGGAGGCCGAAGCCCGCCAGGCCGGTCTGCGCCTCCGTGAAGCCTTCCTGGACGATGGCGAAAACCGACGGCTGGGCCTGTACGCGGTGTTTGGAAAGTGAGCCGTCGCGGTCGGCTAACTGCGGTCAGCGTTTGGGAACGACGGGCAGCGCGGCCCACACCATGTCGCGGTCCGGGTCGAAGACGGTCATGACCGGGCCTGCAGGGTGGGGCCGTATCTCCCAGGGGTTGACCAGAGGCACCGCGGGGACTTCCTGCCACGCGCCATCTTCCCACCGGTACGTGTGCCCCCGGCCCTGTTCGTACAGCACCCGGTCCGGAAGGTTGCGGTTGAGCCACCAGCCCCAAACGCGCACCTGTTCGGCACTTGGCGGCTGCCCGGTGCCCGCGGTGTTCACCATCCACAACTGCCCTTGCAGGCAGTAAAGGAAGAACCGGCCCATGGGTGTGGGCGGGTCCACGACCTGCCAGCGGCCATCCTGGTAGCGGGCCAGATAGGGCCACTTCCCCTGGGCCAGATACCAGGCAGCGGAAATCCAGATGGCATCCCCACACGGCCGCGCTTGCAGCCAGGAAGTCGTTTCGGTGAAAACGTCCCGTGTGTAATCCTCGAAATACTTTTCAAGGGCTGGCGGGAGCACCACCGGCAGGTCAGGAAGCCGCTGCCAGCCGGCCTTGGGGGCCAGCCGATAGACCGCATCGGGGGCAACCCAGAAGCCCCAGCCGGCCCATTTGCCCTGGTCGGTGGGCGTGGGCCAGAAGCGGCTTTCGTCCATCTTCTCGAAGTCGAGAAAGAACACGGCAGGCCGCGCCGGCGTGCCGTCGAAGTACACCCACAGGCCCCGTTCGTCCACCGAAGCGGCTCCGGCGTTCCCAAACCCTTCGGGAAGGGCCTGAAGGGGCAGGTCCCCGCCTTCCCATCGGGCGGTCGCGAGGTGGCCCTGCAGGGTGTCCTCGTCCTCCGGCTCCAGGTAACCGATGGTGTACCATCCGGGGACAAAGCGCAGTTCGGCAAAGGGCGCGGTGAATTCATACGCAGGCACGGGGAAGGACGCGCCCGCGCGGGTGTACAGGGTCATCTTCCCCTGGGCATCGATGTAGGCCAGGCCCCTGGGGTTCTGCACCAGGTACTCCCGGGCCTGGGCCGAAAGGCCCCGCAGGCGCACCCCCGCGGACCAGGCCGAAGCCCCCCGGCCCCAGGCCCGGCCCTGGGCGTCCCAGAACAGCGGCCGTTCCTCCCGGGGCCAACTCTGGAGTTGCCAGACCGTGGGTTCGTCCACCACCTCGAAGCGGACCTGGTGCCGCACGCGGCGGCCGCCGGCCCAGGCTTCCAGCACCAACGTGTGGGGGCCGGGCGTGAGGTTTTCCAGCACCACCCAGGTTTTCAGGGTCCCCCGTTCCGGGGCTTCCCACACCGGCGTGCCATCCAGCAGCAGGCGGTGGGGCGGGGTCTGGTCGTTGGGGCCGCCTTCGGAAAGCACAACCTGCCGGGGCCGATACGTGACTTCGATGTGCACCACCACGGTCCGGGAGGCGATGCGCAACCCGGCCGCCGGGAACAGGATGGAGGCGACCAGCAGGGCCGGGTAGAACAGCAGCCCGCATAGACAGAGGCTGAGGAAGAAGCCCCAGGGTGTACCGGCCATGAGCAACATCCTGTAGGGGGAAAAGAGGGCGCGCCGGCCCCCAGCGGACTCGGCTGCACGTGCCATGGCCCATGCTCCAAAGGCAAATCCGGGCCAGGACCGCGCCTGACCGCAGGTGTGCA
>JALXBY010000318.1 GCA_026991215.1 Anaerolineales bacterium | reverse complement strand
GAGCACCACCGCGGCCCGGCATGACCGCCACCATCGCCCTGCTTACCGACTTCGGCCTGCAGGACCCCTTCGTGGGCATCATGAAGGGCGTGATGGCCGCCCGCGCCCCTGAGGTCCGCTTCGTGGACCTTACCCACGACATCCCGCCAGGGGACATCCGCCGGGCCGCGGTGGTGCTCTGGCAAAGCGTGCCCTATTTCCCGCCCGGCACCGTCTTCCTGGTCGTGGTGGACCCCGGCGTGGGCACCGAGCGCAAGGCCCTGCTCCTGGAGACCCAGGGCTACCGCTTCGTCGGGCCGGATAACGGCGTGTTCACCTTCGTTTTGGGTTCTTCGTGGAAGGCCTGGGCTTTAGAAAACCCCTACTTCCGCCTGGAGCACGTAAGCACCACCTTCCACGGGCGGGACGTCTTCGCGCCGGCCGCGGCCCACGCCGCGCTGGGCGTTCCGGGTGAGGCCTTCGGCCCGCCGGTCACGGAACTGGTCACCCTGCCCAGGCCCCGGCTGGAACTGCGCCAGGACGTCCTGGTGGGCGAGGTCCTCATGGCCGACCGTTTCGGCAACGTGCTCACCAGCCTGGGCCGCTTCGTCCCCGGAGAGGATACCTGGCTGTTTTCCCCCTGGTTGGGTTCGGACCCCATCCTTCCGGTGCGGCTCCACCGGCTGCGTCTGCCCGACGGCACCGCCCTCCCCCTGGTCCGCACCTTTGGGGAACTGCCCGAAGGGGAAGCCGGGTTCCTGGTGGGGAGCACGGGCTTAATCGAAATCGTGGTCAACCGAGGGAGCGCGCAAGAGCGCTTTGGCCTGGCGCCTGGCCAGCAGGTCCTCCTGGAACTCAGCCTGGAGGAGCCCCAGGGCGGGGGCTAACCGAACAGGGGCACCACCTGCCGCAGGGCCTCCAGCAGGCGGTCCAGGTCCTCCTGGGTGTTGTAGAGGTAGAGGCTGGCCCGGCTGCTGGCCGGCACGCCGAAGTGCTTGTGCAGGGGTTGGGCGCAGTGGTGCCCGGCCCGCACTGCCACGCCGTAGTGGTTCAGCACCTCGGCCACGTCATGGGGGTGGGCCGCATCCAGCCAGAAGGCGAACACCCCGGCCCGGTCCGTCATCTCCGTGGGGCCTAACAAGCGCAGGCCCGGGATTTCCAGAAGCCGCGGGAGCAAATACGCGCCCAGTTCCCGTTCGTGCTCCACGATGGCCTCCCAGCCCCATTGCTCCAGGTAGGCGATGGCGGCATCCAGACCCACGGCCTCGGCAATGGCCGGTGTGCCGGCTTCGAATTTGGCCGGAAGTTCCGCCGGTCGGAACCCTTCCAGGGTCACCTCCCGAATCATGCCGCCCCCGCCCAGGAAGGGCGGCATGGCCTCCAGCAGTTCCCGCCGGCCGTAAAGCACCCCGATGCCCGTCGGCCCCAGCATCTTGTGGCCGGAAAAGACGTAGAAGTCCACCCCCAGGGCCTGCACGTTCAACGGGAAGTGGGGCGCGGCCTGCGCGCCATCGACCAGCACCCGCGCGCCCACCGCGTGGGCCTTGCGGGTCAACTCGGCCACCGGGTTGACCACACCGGTGACGTTGGACATGTGGGTGAACGCGACCAGTTTGGGGCCTTGCGCAAGCAACCGGTCGAAGGCCTCCAGGTCCAGGCGGCCTTCCGGGGTCAGGGGCGCGAAGGCCAGACGGATGCCCTTTTCCTCGGCCAGTTGCTGCCAGGGCACGATGTTCGCGTGATGCTCCATCTGGGTGAGCAGCACCAGGTCGCCGGGCTGCAGGAAAGTCTTCCCCCAACTCTTGGCCACCAGGTTGATGGCCTCGGTCGCGTTGCGCACGAACACGATTTCCTCAGGTTCGGCCGCACCCAAAAAGCGGGACACCCGCGCCCGGGCCTGCTCGTAGGCTTCGGTGGCCTCTTCCGCCAGCATGTGGATGCCCCGGTGGATATTGGCGAAGTGATGGAGGTAGAAGTCGGCCAGGCGCTCGATGACCGGCCGGGGCTTGAGGGTGCTGGCTGTGGAATCCAGATACACCACCGGAACCCCGGGCCGCACTTCCCGCTGCAGCGCGGGGAAGTCCTGCCGAAGGCGTTCGACCGGGAGTCGGCTCATCCCTGCACCTCGCGCTGGTTTTATTCTAAGAAGGCGCGCCGCACCTTCCGGCTGCTCAGAGGGTGTTTGAAAACCGAAGGGTTTTCAAAACCTGTTACATTCCAACAGAGGGCGGTTACCAGGCAATCTACCAGACAATCACAGAGACGTATTTTGCTGAGTTCTTTTTGAGAGGGTGCGAAGCACCCTCTCAAAAACCCTTTCATGACGAAAAAGGACGCGGCCCATAACTGGCCGCGTCCCCCGTTCAAGCCCGTCGTTTCCGCACCGGACGAATATGCGGAGAGTTCACGGGACACCACAGGATTTTGTCGGGAATCATCCAGCCGTTGGTCAGGTACACGGGCACGTTGAACTGGACGGCCACCATCTTCCCATCGATGTGCACCACCACGCCTTGAATCCAGCCCCGAACCCGTTCGCCTTTGCGGTTCTCGTGGTCACAGTAGACTTCGACCTTGTCGCCCACACGAAAGCGCGCCTGCTCCGGTCCCTCGGCCTTGAGCCGAATGTGGGGCATGCGTCACCCTCCCGGAGGGAATCTACCCGGTCATTCAGTATACCCCATCTTCTCATCCACGACCTGCAGGAAGCGCTTTCGCAGGGGTTCGTAGGGGATGCGGTCCAGGACCTCGGAGAAGAAGCCCTCGACCAGCAGCCGCTCCGCCTCCCGCGGGGGGATGCCGCGCGTGCGCATGTAGAAGACCTGCTCCTCGTCGATGCGGCTCACGGTGGCGCCGTGGGTGCAGCGCACCTCGTTGGCCATGATTTCCAGGCCGGGGATGGAGTCGGCCCGCGCGCCGCTGTTGAGCACCAGGTTGCGGTTGGCCTGGTAGCCGTCGGTGCCCTGGGCGCCGGGGGCCACGTAAATCATCCCCTGCCACACGGAACGAGCCTTGTCTTTGACCGCGCCCTTGAAGAGCAGGTCGCTGGTGGTGTGGGGCGCCAGATGGTTCTGCTGGGTGTCGTGGTCCATGTGCTGGTGGTCGTCCGCGAAGTAGAAGCCCGAAATGTACCCTTCTGCGCCCGGCTCCACCAGGTCCACGTCCATGAAACTCTTGGTCAGGTGGGTACCCACGGAGCCGATGATCCAATCGAAGCGGGCGTTGCGGCCCACCCGCGCCCGCTCATGGGTGAAGTTCCACATGTGCTTGCCCCAGGACTGCAGTTCGACCCAGGTCAGCCGGGCGTCCTCGCCCACCGCGATTTCCACCACCCCCGCGTGGAACGCGTCGGCCTCTTCGGTGGGCGAGGCCCATTCGGTGACCACCGTGGCCTGGGCGCCCTTCTCCAGCCAGATGATGAGGTGGTCGAAGTAGGCCAGCCCCGCGCCCGGACCCCAGAAGAGCAGGTGCAACGCCTTTTCCAGCCGCACGCCTTCGGGGATGTAGACCAGAGCGCCCCCGCGGGCCAGCGCGTGGGCCAGGGCCGCGAACTTCCCTTCCCATGGGCTTGACCACCTGGCCCATCAACCGGGCCAGCAGGTCGGGGTGTTCCTGCTCTGCGGTGTGCAGGTCCACGAAGATGACGCCCTGCCGGGCCAGGTCCTCGTCCAGCCGGTGCAGCACGG
>JALXBY010000317.1 GCA_026991215.1 Anaerolineales bacterium | reverse complement strand
GGGGCGGCGTCCCCTGCGGCTGTGGGTGGACCGGGTCCAGGGCCGGGGCTGGAGCATCGTAGTGGTACCGGGCTATACCGGGCAGGTCACGCCCGATGGGGCGCTGGTGCTGGAGATTCCCTGCCGGTTCGTGCCCGAAGGTTCCCGGTGGATGGTGGGCGTGGCCGACCGGCTGGGCAAGAAGTGCGACGCGCTGGGCCTGGAAGCCGACCGGCCCAAACTCCCCCTGCCGCCGTGAGGTGGAGACGGCCGTCAATGGGCGGCAGTCAGCGGTCGGCGGTCAGCAGTCAGCGGACAGCGGACAGCGGACAGCGGACAGCGGACAGCGGACAGCGGACTGCCGACAGCCGACTGCCGACTGCAGACCGCTGCCCGCGGCCCGCCCAACCCGCCGGGTATAATCCCCCTTGTGGATTTCCCAAGGCCGGAGGCTGCTCCCATGGAAGCCTTTGTTCAACCCCAGGACTTGCTGGCCCTGTTGCCGGAAATCGTGCTCTTCGTCTGGGCCAGCCTTTTGGTGTTGGCAGATGTGACGTGGATTCGTACCAAGCGCACCACGGCCCTGTTGAGCGCACTGGGTTTCCTCGTGGCCCTGGGCGCGGCCGTGTGGCAGATGGGGCAACCCGCGTACCTGGCCTTCCAGGGCATGGTCATGGCCGACGCCTTCGCCGCGTTCTTGGCCGCTTTGTTCGCGCTGAGCGGTTTCCTGGGCATCTTCCTGGCCCAGGACTACCTGGAGCGGACCGGCCTGGAGCGGGGCGCGTACTATACCCTGCTGCTGTTCGCGGTGGCCGGCATGATGCTTATCGCCCGCGTGGCCGACCTCATCATGCTGGTACTGGCCCTGGAACTGTTCTCCATCCCCCTTTACGTGCTTGCAGGTCTGGCCCGCCCCCGGGCCGATTCCGAAGAAGCGGCCTTGAAGTACTTCCTGATGGGGGCCTTTGCGTCGGGGTTCATGGTCTTTGGCATTGCCCTGGTCTACGGCGCGACCGGGGATACCCGCCTGGTACGCATCGTCCAGGCGCTGCAGGCGGGGAACGCGGACATGGCCCTGTTCCTGGCCGGCGCGGTGTTGATCTTGGTGGGCCTGGGCTTCAAAGTGGCCGCGGTGCCCTTCCACATGTGGACGCCCGACGTGTACCAGGGCGCGCCCTCGCCGGTCACCGGCTTCATGGCGGTGACGGCCAAGGCCGCGGGGTTCGCCGCGCTGTTGCGGCTGTTCACCCTGGTCTTTGGCCAGCTGCACAGCCTGACGCCCATCTGGTGGGCCCTGGCCGCGCTGACCATGGTCCTGGGCAACGTGGTGGCCATTGCCCAGCGGAACGTGAAGCGCATGCTGGCCTATTCCAGCATCGCCCACGCGGGGTACATGCTCATGGCTGCGGTGGCCTTTGCCCAGAACGCGCTGGCGCCCCAGGCCGTGGCCGCGGTGCTGTTCTACTTAGTGGCCTACGCCTTAGCCACCCTGGGCGCGTGGGGCGTGGTGGTTCTTGTGGAACGCAACCTGGGCGAAGGCGTGACCCTGGACGATTACGCCGGCCTGGCCCACCGCGCACCTCTGCTGGCCGCGGCCATGACCGTGTTCATGCTCTCGTACATCGGCGTCCCGCCGACCCTGGGCTTCTTCGGCAAGTTCTACCTCTTCAAGGTGACCCTGGAAGCCGGCTTCGTGGGGTTGGCGCTCATTGGCGTATTGACCTCCGTGGTCTCGGCCTACTACTATCTGCGCCTGGTGATGTGGATGTACATGCGACCCGGCGAGCCCACGGTACGCCGCGAACCCAACCTGCAGACCGTGGTCACCGTGCTGGCCCTGGCGACCCTGTTCCTGGGGTTGGTCGTGGCTTCGCCCTTCTTCCGATGGGCCGCCGGCGCGGTGCTCCAACTTTCGTAATCCCGCCCTGCCCTTCCGGGAGGTAGGCCCATGCTCGACATCAACCTCTTTCGCGAACAGCCCGACGTGGTGCGGGAAGGCCTCCGGAAACGGGGGGAGGATCCGGCCATCGTGGACGAAATCCGGGAACTGGACGCCCGGCACCGCCAGTTGCTGCAAGAGGTGGAAGCCCTCCGGGCCGAACGCAACCGGGTGTCCAAGCGCATCCCCCAAATCCGGGACCCGAAAGAACGGGAGGCCAAAATCCAGGCCATGCGGGAACTCAAGGCCCGGCTTGACCAGTTGGAAGCCGAACTGCGCGACGTCGAGGCCCAGCTCTGGGAACGGCTGGCCTGGGTGCCCAATCTTCCGGACCCGGACGTGCCGGTGGGTAAGGACGAATCCGAAAACGTGGTGGTCCGGCAAATCGGGGAAATCCCCGCTTTCTCTTTTCGCCCAAAACCCCACTGGGACCTGGGACCGGAACTGGGCCTGATCGACTTCGAGCGGGGGGTCAAACTCAGCGGCACCCGGTTCTTCGTGTTGCGGGGCTGGGGCGCACGGCTGCAGCGGGCCCTCATCCAGTGGATGCTGGACCTCCACGTCCAGAAGCACGGCTACACCGAACTCTACCCGCCCTTCATGGTGCGGGAAAAAATCATCTTCGCATCGGGACAGTTGCCCAAGTTCCGGGACAACCTCTACCACGACGCGGAAGAGGACTTCTGGTGGGTGCCCACCGCGGAAGTGCCCCTGACCGGGTACCACATGGACGAAATCCTGCGGGAGGAAGACCTGCCCCTGCGGTACACCGCGTACACGCCCTGCTTCCGCCGGGAGAAGGCGGCCGCAGGCCGGGACGTGCGGGGCCTGAAGCGGTTGCACCAGTTCGACAAGGTGGAAATGTACGCCTACACCACGCCGGAGCAGTCCGAAGCCGAACTGCAGAAGATGGTGCAGGACGCGGTGGAAACCTGTACCCTCCTGGGCCTGACCTGCCGGGTGGTGCAACTGTGCACGGGCGACCTGGGCTTCGCGGCCCGCAAGACCTATGACATCGAAGTGTGGGCGCCCGGCCTGCAGGAATGGCTGGAGGTCTCCTCCGTTTCCAACGTGGGCGACTTCCAGGCCCGTCGCGCCCGCATCCGCTACCGACCCAAGGAAGGGGGCCGTACCCGCTTCGTCCACACCCTGAACGGCTCCGGCCTGGGCGTGCCGCGCACCTACATCGCCATCCTGGAGAACTACCAGCAGTCCGATGGCTCCATCGTGGTGCCCGAAGTGTTGCGGCCCTACATGGGGGTAGAGGTCATTCCGCCCAAGTAGCCCGCGGCGATGTCGGAATTCCCCTGGCTCACCCTGGTGGAATGCGTGATGGGGGTGGCCCTGCTGCTGACCGTGCTGGGCCTGGTCATCCCCTTTTTCCCCGGCTTCGTGGTCTTCTGGCTGCTGATGTTGGGGTATGCCTTCCTGGTGGGGTGGTCGGGCACCACGTGGGTTTTCTTCGTCATCCTCAGCGTGCTGGCCATCGTGGGGATGCTTGTCGATAACGTGGCCCTGGGCCTGGGCGCGGCCCGGGGCGGCGCGCGCTGGAGCAGCATCCTCCTGGCCATGCTGGTGGCCCTGGTGCTTTCCATCATCTGGACGCCCCTGGGCGGGATGCTCGCGCTGCCCATCGTGCTCTTTGCCCTGGAATGGCTCCGGCATCGGGATACCGCGCGGTCCTGGGAGGGGGTCAAGGGGGTGCTCAAGGGCTGGGGTTTGGCCGCGGTCGCGCGACTGGCCATCGGCTTCCTCATGTTG
>JALXBY010000316.1 GCA_026991215.1 Anaerolineales bacterium | reverse complement strand
CTCCAAACAAAGCGGGGCCGCCTCTGCTGCAAGCGGCCCCGCTTTGTTTGGAGAAGGCCAAGCCCTTCCCCACCCCCGACTACAGGACACCGCCCAACACCGTGGCTTTTAAGGCCACATTCCGTCTATAATGGGAAAAGGCCGCAGGAATTCTCTGCACAATTCCTGTTTCTCTCAGCCTACGTGCGGCTTTTCGTGAAGCCCTATCCCATGGCGCAGCCTTGCTTCTGTCAATGGCTCCAAAAGTTTTGGGCGTGTTCCCAAGCCTTTGTTACACTTGAGTTGTCAAATCCGCTTTGCGGGTTGTGGAATTTCCACCGCTTTTGGCCGCTGTTGTTTTGAGGAGGAAGGCCGTTTCTGCCGGTACGTCGTTTGGGTTGACCAGACCGCCCCGACTGGGCGGCCGACCCATTCGGAAACAAAGGTTTGCGCATGCCACTTCCGGTCTTTGCCGAAGAACCCTGGTTTCAGTGGCTTCCTGTACCGGCCCTTGGGTTGGATGCACATGGTCGGCTGGTCGCCTGGAACCGTGAGGCCGTCGCGCTCACGGGGTATCGTCCCCATGAGGTCGTTGGCCGGCCCCTGACGAACCTGCTGACCCCGGAGCATGGGGCCGAATGGCAGGCCCGCTGGCTCCGCTTGCTGGAAGCCGAGGCCCCGACCCTCGCGCAGGGGCCGCTTCTGCTGCGCACCAAGAAGGGGGCCTTCCTGTGGGTGTGGAGCCGGGCCCGTCGGCTGCTCTCCAGCGGCGAGGGGTACGTGCTGGTCACCTTCCAGCCCAACATGGGCCTGGCCAGCGTGCCGCCCCAGTGGTGGGAGGAAGCCCTGGACCAGGACCGGGACATCCACGAACGGGCCTTCGCGGTCATCCGCATCGCGACGCACATGCTGCAGGCCTCCAGGGGTTGGGTCGTCACCTTCCCCAAGGATGGGGAAGCGCAAATCCTGGCCCGCTTCCCCCAGGATGCCGCAGACCCACCAGTGCCCCTGAACCAACTCCAGGGGATGGACCGGCCCCGCTTCCTGGACACCCCCGCGGGGTGTGTGGCCGGTTTCCCCATGCAGACCAAGGGGCAGACCCTGGGCGTTTTGTTGGTTAGCGTGCCTGGCGAGGCCCACATCGCGCCCGAAGCCCGGCTGTGGCTGCAGACCCTGGCCTCCTGGACCGCGGAGATGGTGGCCTCGGCCTGGGCGCGGGAAAAAGAAGCGCGCGAGCGCTTCATGCACGACCTGACCACCCGCATCATGCAGCGGCTCAACGCCGAACCGGACCTCTTCCAGCGCTTCCCGGCCATTGCCGAGGACATCCGCCAGTTGACCGGATGCGACCGGGTCAGCCTGGCCCTTTTGCAAGGGGAGACCTTCATCATCGCGGCCCTGGACAAACCCGACGTGGTCCTTAGCGAGGGCATAACCATGCCCCTGGCCGCGTCCTCCGCGGCCGAGGACGTCCTGGCCGGTCGGCCCCACTTCACCCCGGACCTGACCCAGGAGGCCACCCATCCGGTGGAGCAGCAGTTGCTGAAGGCCGGGTATCGCGCCCGCCTCAACCTGCCTTTGAAAATCGAAGACCGGGTGCTGGGCGCCCTGAGCCTGGCCTGGCGCGACGCGGCGGGCTGGTCGGAGGACGTGCTTCCCCATTTGATGCAGATTGCCTCGGCCATGGCCCAGGCCCTGGAGCGGAGTCGCCTCCTCCATGAAGAGAACCGACGCCGCCGTACCCTGGAGAGCATGTACGACATCTCCCGCACCATCCGGACCGGGCAGGAAGACCTCGTGGCCCTGCCCGCCCTGCTGAAGCGGATACACAAGATTTTCGATACCCAGGGTGAAGTCATCGTCCGCTGGGAACCCCGCCACCGGCGGGTGCGCATCATGGCTGCCCGCGGGCTGTTCGCACCCCTGGTCCGCAAGCAGGAGGACGACTTCCCCCTGGAGTTGCAGGTGGGCGACTTCCTGCTTTTGGAAGACCCCGCGCCCCTGCTGGCCCGCCTGCCGGAAGACTGGCGGCCGCCCCAGGCCGAGGAGGTCGGCCCCATGCTCATCCTCCCCCTGGCGGCCGAAGGGTACACCGCCCATTACTTCCTGGTGCTGGCCCGGAAGAAGGGCCGGCCCGTTTTCAACCAGCAGGACCTGGAACACATCCGGGTGCTGGGCGAACTCCTTTCCCACACCCTGGCCCGGGTGCGGGCCCTGGAGGAAGCCCGTTCCTGGCTGGTGCTGCTCCAGGCCCTGCACCGTCTGGACCGGGCCATCGTCCGGGAACCCCGGACCGAGGTGCTCTACCGGCTCTTCTTCCTGGAGGCCCGGCGGTTGCTTGGCGTGGATGCCATGGCGGTCTATACCCTGCACGGCGACCGGACCCTGGTCTACGTGGCCGGGCAGGGCTGGCCCCAGGGCGAACCCCGGGCCCGGCACCTCTTCCTGGATGCCAGCCCCTTGTTGCAGCACGCCCTGGCCGAACACAAGCGCATGATTCTCCAGCCACCGTGGGAGGACCCACAAATCCGCCGGTTGACCGAGGACCTGACGCCTCACCACCTGCTGGTGGTGGCCCCGCTTTCGGCCCAGGAGTACCCGCCCACCCTGCTTTTCCTCTTTGGTCGGCACCAACCCGAAGCGCCGGAGCGCTGGGAGTATTACCTGGACGCCCTGATTTCCGAACTGAGCGTGGGCCTGGCCTATGTGTCCACCCTGGAAAAACTCCGGCGGGCCCAGTTGGACCTGGAACAGGCCTATGACGCGACCATCGAGGCCCTGGCCCGCGCGGTGGAGATGCGGGACTTCGAGACCGAGCACCACACCCGCCGGGTGACCGAACTCACCGTGCGTCTGGCCCGGGCCATGGGCATCCCGGAAGAAGAAATCGTCCACATCCGCCGGGGCGCGCTGCTGCACGACATCGGCAAACTGGCCATCCCGGACCGCATCCTGCTCAAACCCGGCCCGCTGGACGAAAAAGAATGGGCCGTGATGCGCATGCACCCGGTGCTGGCCTACGAAATGCTCAAGGACATCGCGTACCTGCAGCCCGCCCTGGTCATTCCCTATTGCCACCACGAGCGCTGGGATGGCAGCGGTTACCCCCGGGGTCTCAAAGGTGAGGAGATTCCCCTGCCGGCCCGCATCTTCGCGGTGGCCGACGTGTGGGACGCGCTGACCCACAAGCGCCCTTACCGTCCGGCCTGGTCCCCGCGCAAGGCCCTGGAGTACATTTGTGAACAGGCCGGAAAGCACTTCGACCCCCGGGTGGTTGAGGTCTTCTATCGGGTCATCCTGGAAGACCACCCGGAACTGGCCGATGTACCCTGCTTGCAGAAGAAGCCGGAAGCGGCCAGGGAAAAGCCTGAACAGCCCGCGACGGTTACGAAGCCTGCATCGTGAAGGTCATCTCGTGTCGGGCCTGCAATCCCGGAAGGTATCCCCCGGCACCCAACGGAGGCGGTCGAAATGGACGTCATCTACCAAACGCCATGGGCCATGTGGGTGGTGCTGTTTTTGGCCCTCATCGGGGCCTGGGTGCTTCTTCGCTTCCTCCTGCGGCTCACCCTCAAAGTGTTCTTCGTAGGATGCAGCACCCTGGCGGTGCTGGCCCTCATCCTCTTCCTGATGAGGTGGTTCCATGGCGGTGGATGAACAGGCTCCCGAAACCCTGCTGGCGCAACTTCTCCTGCCCCGGGGCTGGTGGCTGGCCGTGGCCGAATCCTGCACCGGCGGTTTGGTGGGGCACCTGGTGACCAACGTGCCCGGCGCGTCCCGCTACTTCCGCGGGGGCGTGATTGCCTACCACAATGGGGTGAAGGAAGCCCTGCTGGGTGTGCCCGCGGAAGTGCTTGCCCGGCACGGCGCGGTCAGCGAGGCCACGGTGCGGGCCATGGCCCAGGGCGTGGCGCGGCTGTTGCACGCGCAGGTGGGGCTGGCCATCAGCGGCATTGCCGGGCCGACGGGCGGCACGCCAGAAAAGCCCGTGGGCACGGTATGGATGGGCCTGGCCCTGCCCAACCGGGTGCTGGCCCGGCGCTTCCACTTCCAGGGCGACCGTGTGGCCATCAAGACCGCCGCGGCCCGGCACGCGCTCCTGTGGTTGGTGCGGACCCTTCAGGCCGAACCTTTGGCGTGAACCCCCTCCGGGAGGACGACGGCCATGGACCAGGACGCCCTGCGGGAAGCCGCCCGCCTGTTGCGCAAAGCCCGCTACGGCGTGGCCCTGACGGGCGCGGGCATCTCCACGCCCTCCGGCATCCCCGACTTCCGCTCCGACCAGGGCCTGTGGACCCAGGTGGACCCCATGGAGGTGGCCTCGATTTGGGGCTTCCGCACCAACCCCAGGGCCTTCTACACCTGGGTGCGGCCCCTGGTGCGGAAGATTTTGCAAGCTCAGCCCAACCCCGCGCACCGCGCCCTGGCCCAGATGGAACAGCGGGGCTGGATTCGGGTGGTCATCACCCAGAACATCGACCGGCTGCACCAAAAGGCCGGTTCCCGGCACGTGCTGGAGGTCCATGGCAGCATCGACGAAATGGTCTGCGTGGATTGCGGGCATCGGGAATCGGCTTCCCCCTACCTTACGCCCCAGAGCCTGGAGGTCATCGACGTGCCCCGGTGCCCGGTGTGCGGCGGCATCCTGAAACCCGACGTGGTACTGTTTGGCGAAGGGTTGCCCTGGGCCACATGGCAGGCAGCCGAGGAAGCCGTGGACCAGGCCGACCTGCTGCTCGTGGCCGGGTCCTCCTTAGAGGTCTACCCGGTGGCCGAACTGCCCTACCGGGCCGCGCGGCGGGGCGTCCCCGTGATTCTGGTCAACCTCAGCCCCACGGCCTTCGACCCCTGGGCCGCCGTTATCCTCCGGGGGGATGTGGCCCAGGTGCTGCCGGCCCTGGTCGAGGCTGCGGACCGGCTGACCCAGGAGGGCGAGGGATGAAGCCCCGTAGGTTCCTGCTGTGGCTTGGCGTACTGGCCCTGCTCGCGGCGGCCCTGCCGCCAAAGGTTTCCCCCAACACCCAACAACCCCTGGTGGTGGTGCTGACCTACCGGGGGCCGGTGACGCCGGTCATGGTCCGCTACCTGGAACAGGGCCTGGACCAGGCCCAACGACAGCAGGCCGAGGCCCTGGTGCTGCAGTTGGATACCCCCGGCGGCGCGGTCAACGTCATGCAAGAGGTGATTCAACGCATCCGCAGCAGCCCGGTGCCGGTGGTGGTCTACGTCGCGCCCCGGGGGGCCACGGCTGCCAGCGCGGGAAGCCTGATTCTGCTGGCCGCCCATGTCGCGGCCATGGCCCCGGAGACCACCCTGGGCGCGGCCGCGCCCGTGGGCCCCGGCGGCGAAGACCTGGGGAGCACCCTCAAGGCCAAAGCCACGAACCTGCTGGCGGCCATGGCCCGCAGCCTGGCCCGCCGCCGCGGACCCAAGGCCATGGAGGTGGCCCAGCGGCTGGTCACCGAGGCCTACGCCCTGCCCGAACACGAAGCCCTGGACATCGGCCTCATCGACGTGGTGGCCGAGGACCTGCCCGACCTGCTCCGCCAACTGGACGGCCGGCAAGTGGAAACCGTGGACGGCCCCCGGACCCTGCATACGGCCAACGCGCAAATCCAGACCCGGCCCATGGGCCTGCTGAACGAATTCCTGAACCTGCTCAGCAACCCCAACGTGGTGTTCCTGCTGCTTTTCCTGGGCGTCCAGTTCCTGTTGGTGGAAATCGGGCAGCCTGGGGGCTGGGTGGCCGGGTTCATCGGCGTGGTGCTCTTGGTGTTGAGCCTCTATGGGTTGGGCACCCTGCCCGTGAACTGGCTGGGCCTGGCCCTGATTGCCATTGCCTTCGTGCTCTTCATCCTGGAACTCAAAACCCCAGGGTTGCAGGGCGGCCTGATTGCTGCCGGCGGGATTACCTTCATCGTGGGCGCGGTGTTGCTGTTCAACACGCCCCAGGCCCTGCCCTTCCAGCGGGTTTCCGTGCCCCTGGTCGTGGGCACGGGTGTGGTGCTTTCGGCCGTATCCCTGCTTTTGGTGGGCCTGGCGGTGCGTGCGCAGCAACGCCCGGTGGTGACCGGGAAGGAACACCTTCGTTCTACCCTGATTGGCCGGCAGGCCCTGACCCGCACCCGCATCACCGAAGTCGAACCGGGTACGGTCTACGTGGCCGGGGAACTGTGGACCGCGGAACTTCCCCCCGGCACCCCGCCGGTGGCGCCGGATACCTGGGTCGAGGTGGTGGACGTGCGGGGGAGTCGGTTAATTGTGCGGCCTTACCCCAAGGGGGAACCGGACGTACAATAGCCCCGCACGTGGTATCGAGGTTCGCCCATGCATCGGCTGCGTTTCGCGCTGCTGGTTGGGTTGTTGCTGACCCTGGGGCTTCCGGGGAGCACGACCCTGGCCCTGACCCCCACGCCCACGCCCACGCCAACCCCGGAAGGCGGGCCGACGTATACGGTGCAGCCTGGGGATACCCTGGTGGCCATCGCCGAACGCTTCAACGTGGACCTGCAGGCCCTGATGCAGGCCAACGGCATATCCGACCCCCGCGCACTGCGGGCCGGGATGCGCCTTGTGCTGCCGGGACTGCCCCAGGTGCAGGGGGAACTGACCACGGTCACCATCGGGTTGTGTGAAGACGGGTTCAGCCTGGCCCGCCGCTACCGCATTCCATGGCCGGTGTTGCGTCGGCTCAACCGGCTGACCTCGCCGGCCCAACTCTACCCAGGGCGGGCTTTGGTGCTCCCTCAAACCGATGCAGGCCCGCAGCCCATGGCCCGCTACCTGCTGGGCCAGGAAGAAACCCTGGAAGAAGCCGCAGTGCGTACGGGCCGCAATCCCTGGGTCTGGCTCCTGGCCAGTCAAAAGCGGGCCGGCTGGCAGGCCCTGCCCGGTGAAGTGCTCCTGGCCCCCGACCCCCAGCGGGGCACGCCTGACCTGGGCGCCTGCCCGCCTCAGGTGCGGGAAATTCGGCTGCGGCCCACGCCGCCGGTGCAGGGGCAGCCCTGGTCCATGTGGTGGATGCTCACGGGTCGGGTCCAGACCCTCCAGGGCCGCTGGCGGGACCGGGCCATGCCCTTCCACCCCTGGGATGGCCCCATGCCCACGCCCGCGGCCCAGGCCGGGCAGGTGCTGGTGGGTCTGCAGGGGGTGCATCCCATGTTGCGTTCCCCCCAGGTTTACCCCCTGGAGATTGAAATGACCCTGGAAGCGGGCCGGGTCTGGCGCTTCACCCAACCCTTGCGGGTCCAGCCAGGAGACTACGGCTACGAGGAACTCCAGGTTCCGCCCATGTTCCTGGACCCGGCCACCGAGCGCACCGAAGGTGCGCGGGTCGAGGAAATCATGTCCCAGGTGACCCCGCAGCGGATGTGGGAGGGGGCCTTTGCCTCGCCCATTCCCAATGGGGAGAACTGCTTTTCCTCCTACTTTGGCACCCGGCGGAACTACAACAACGGCGCGCGCTGGGGCTACCACGCGGGCCTGGACTTCTGCGGGGGCAAGGGCACGCCCATTTACGCGCCCGCGCCGGGTCGGGTCGTGCTGGCCCAACCCCTCACCATCCGGGGCAACGCGGTGATTCTGGACCACGGTTGGGGCGTCTACACAGGCTATTGGCACATGAGCCGCATCGCGGTGCAGGAAGGCCAGCAGGTCCAGACCGGGGACCTGCTGGGGTACGTAGGCGGCACCGGCCGGGTGACCGGCCCCCATCTACACTGGGAAGTGTGGGTTGGCGGCGTCCCCACCGACCCCCTGGTGTGGCTGCGAGAGGCGTGGCCGTAGGTGAGGCAATCCGCAGTCAGCAGTCCGCTGACTGCAGACCGCAGACTGCCGACAGCCATCCTTCAACCGGAGGGTGCCATGAACCGGGTACTACGCGAAACCACCATGGGTGCAACCCAGGTCCAGCTGGTGCAGGGGGATATCACCCAGGAGCATGTGGACGCCATCGTGAATGCGGCCAACGCCCAGTTGAAGCACGGTGGCGGTCTGGCCGGCATCATCGTGCGCAAGGGCGGCCGGGTCATCCAGGAAGAAAGCGATGCCTGGGTCCGCAAATACGGTCCCGTGCCCCACGACCGGCCGGCCTACACCACCGCGGGCCGGTTGCCAGCCCGATACGTCATCCATGCGGTCGGCCCGGTGTGGCGCGGGGGTGGACACGGGGAGGACCAGGCCCTGGCCGCGGCGGTCCGGGGCAGCCTGGAACGGGCCGAGGAACTGGGTTGCCGTTCCATCGCGCTTCCGGCCATCTCGACCGGCATCTTTGGCTTCCCCAAGGACCGGGCCGCACGTATCAACCTGAACACCGTGCGGGAATATCTGGAGGCGCGGCCCCAGACCTCCTTGCGCCAGGTCCGCATCGTGCTGTACGACGACGCCACGGCCCAGACCTTCGCGTCAGCCTGGGACGAACTTATGCCTTCCGGAGGGGATGCATGAGCTTTGGCGAACTGCGTTCATCACAGTGGGAACGGGAGCACCGCAGGCAACTGGCCCGGGCCGAGGCACAAAGCGCATACCGGGCCTTCCTGCAACGCTTGGAAAGGGTCCAGTATCGGGTACAGCGTTCCCGCTGGGACGCGGACCTCAAGGCCCGCTTGCAGGGCCTGGCCGACCAAGGGGAATCTCTACGCGCGGCCCTTGCCCGCGAAGACACGGAAACAGGGTATGAGCAGTTACGTCAAAGATTCGAAAGACTCTCAAAGCAGGTGGAAGAAATCGAAGCCACGTTCCGGCGCCGCGAAGCATTGCGGGAACAGCGGAAGGCCCAGTTGGACGAACGGTTCACCCGGCTCCGCCGCCGCTGGCAGGCCATCCAGGCTCGGTTGCAGCGTTTTTCCCACGAGGCCCGGAAGGCCCATGCCGAAATCGAGCGCCTGTGGTCCCGGCTGGAGGAAACGGACCTGAGCCAGACCGAAGCCTACCAGAAATACATGGACGCCATCGAACGCACCCTGGACCGGTGGGAGCAGTTGCTGGTCCGGGAGGCCGAGGAACAATTGAAGGAGCATCTGGACAGGGTGCACCTGGAGGAAATTCGGACTCTGGTGCGTCCGGCCCAGGCCGCGGCGGCCCCGGACCTCTGGGCCATCCCCACCGATGAGGCCGCACGGGAACGACGCCGGCGGATGCAGGCCCTGTGGGAAGAAGTCGAGGCCCTGGCCGCCTATTTGACCGCCGAGGAATGGGCCGAACTGGAGGCCCAGGAAGACCCCGACGCGCTGGAGCGCCAACTTCGCGGCCATCAGGAGGCCCTGGCACGGTTGCAGGCCCGCGGGCAGGGGCTGCTGGATACGTATGGCTGGAGCCGCCTGCTGGCGCCCACCCTGCGGCGGCTGCGCCGCGCCCTGGAAGAACAGGATTGGGCCCTGTTGCGGCACCTGGTCCCGGTGCTGGAACGCTGGCTGGAAGACCCCGCCTGGGCCATGGCCCTGACCCTGGAGGCTTTTCTGCGGGAATACTTCAAGGACTACGAACTCGTCTGGGAGGAACCGGCCCGCACCCTGCGCATGACGGAGCAGGGCGAGGGCAATGTGGTACGTCTGACCCTTTCCCCGGAAACCGGTTCGGTCCAGGTACAGCCCGAACGGGAGACGCCCACCTTCTGCGCCACTATCGAACGCATGGCCCAGGAACAGGGCCTGACCTGGATCCCCCAGGAGCAACGCCGCGAACGCCGCTACCGGGCGGCTTCGTAGCAATGGAAGAGGTCTTCAGAGCGGCAAAGCCGCGTCCACTGAACGCGGGGTTAGGAGGAAAGACGTTTCCCCATCACCAGATACGGCACGCCGTTGGGCACGAAACGAAAGTCGTCCAGCACAACCTGCCAGCCACGTTTTCGGTATAAGTGCAAAGCGGGCTCATTGTCGGCTCGAACCGTCAACAACGCCGTGGGTTCGGGACGCCCCTCCAAGAGCAGGTCGTGGAGACGGCCACCAATGCCCCGTCGCTGCCATTGCGGGTGTACGGCAAGTTCCACAAACTCAAAATGTTCAGGCTCCATCCACGCCATTCGCTGGGCTGGCGTCATGGCGGCCCAGACTTTGTCGTACCAATATTGCCCTGGATCGCCGGTGTAGCCGTATGTAAAGCCTATCAGGTGGCCGGCATCCAGGGCGATGAACCCGCGGTAGCCTCTCCGACCAAAGTGACGCCGCATGATCTCCGCTCGCTTTGCGATCGCCTGGGCATCCAGGCCGTGCACCTGGGCATAGATGTCCAAGATAGCAGGCAGCCACTGAAGAATTTCTTCTCGGGAGACCTCGAGGATTTGCACCATCTCGCTCATGGCCTTTGTGGAAGGGGTGTAGCCAGTTCCACGCGATTGCCAAAGGGGTCCATGTACATGACCGTGCGATAGCCGAAATCCTGGTCGGCCAAGGGCTGGATCGCGCGCAGCCCCTTCTCCTGCAATTTGGCAGCAAGGGCGTCGACATCATCCACCACAAGAAAGAGCCCCACCCCACGAGTGCCTTCTTCGGGGTGTTCGGTGTGGTGCAGAGCCAGTGTGGCCGGCGCGAGGTCGAATTTCACATAAGCCTCCGACGCATACCGCACGGGCAGCCCCAGGGTGTCGCGATAAAAGGTGAGTGCCTCGTCGATGTTGGGGACATGTAGTACACAAACGGTGAATTGCACGGTTATCCTCCTAACGATGGCGTCAGCGGCGCGACGTCGCCGTTCAAGGGATTTTGCCAGTATATGATTTTCCCAAAATACCGCCGATGTTGGCGCGTGGTAAAATAGTGTTCAATGCACACTGGGTATGTAACTATTAAAGCAAAATGCAAAAACTGTTTTAGTCTTTGGCAGGAAAAGGTGTTGATATAGGTATTAGCGTAGGTGAAGGCTCCGGAGGGGGTGTTGATGTCAACGTAATGTGTTTGCGTATCTGAATTTTCACATAACATCCCAGAGAGGCAGGATTTATTACAATCAAATTTTGTAAATTATCAGTCGGAACTAATACAATGTGCTCCGATCCTGAGGATAACAAGTAGTATTCTTTAGAAGAGGTGATTTCTGGTAAATTGTTTTGTTTACAAAATATTTTGACTCTATCAGAATAGGCTTCGATATTTTCTAGCCTACTCTTCGCTATTTTTATACCATATTCATATGATGTAGCTGGGCTTAACAAGAAAAAAGTAACCACAAAAGCAAGCATAAATGATAGATAAATTATATCTTCTAGCAACTTGTTCTGGCCGAAGTGGTATTCCTGGATTAGAATACGTGTTAAAGCATGTATTGTCTTAGATAAAATTTTGTTGAGGATAATACTCTTTATTTTGCTATAAATAACATTTATTATTCTTTTCACTTCATCTTCAAACAATAAATACAAAGAGTGTATAAATATTATAACATGAAATAAAATGACACTCCCTGTAACTATGTGTATAACCATACACATAATATTTGCGCTCAAGCAACGCAGTTTTAATTTGTATAAATCATATGTTAATACTATAAAAATTCCATACACAATAACCTTTACACACCCCTTTGTATTATGCCAGATGCGTGCGATCCAGATTATTGTTGTTATTGCCAATATTTCTACCATACGAGCCACTATATACCTAAATATCTCTTTGTTTATACCTGAAATAAGTGCCAACCAAGCTACAAAAACTAATTTTAATTCGTTATATGTAATAGAATAAGGGTTGCGAAGTTGTGAATTATACCCTATTAATACCATTGTGCCATTAATTACTATTGCTACTGTAACTAAATAAGGTAATAAATCAAAGAAAATTTTTTTCATAACTCATCTCCTTTACGTTTGTGTTTTTGCAAAAAACTAACTCTACCGTCGAGAGTCCACAGATGAAGGACAATTGAAAACTGCCTGAATTCACGCCCAGTTTGTCAGCGCACATACCTAACCGCCTTATACCTACCTGCCACTGGCGCAGGACAGATTCCACAGATTGTTGCTTCTCCTCCAACGTGACATACCGGTACAGGACTTACGCAGTTCCGTGTTGAGTTCATGGAACAAAGAAAAAGGGACGCCACCCCCCGAGGTACAATCAAGCACATCCACCCCTCGGTGAGGTGTTTCCACCATGGCGTCCCGCCTCTATCC
>JALXBY010000315.1 GCA_026991215.1 Anaerolineales bacterium | reverse complement strand
GTCCTGGGCCTCAAGCAGGGGGCCTATGAGGTGCTGTTCGAGGGCCGGGAAGGCCGGCTGGAAAGCCGGGTGCTGCCGGGCTTCTGGCTGGAGGCCGCCTGGCTCTGGCAGGAGCCGCTGCCACCTGTCCATCGGGTCTTGCGTGAAATCGGCGGGGAAGCCTTCTCCCGCTGGTTGCAATCCTGACGCGGAGGCGTTGCATGGATACTTTCATCCACCTGACCGTATCTGGCCTGACCAACGGGCTTATCCTGGCCCTGGCCGCGTTGGGGTTCGTCTTGATTTACAAAGCCTCGGACGTCATCAACTTCGCCCAGGGGGAGTTCCTGCTGGTCGGGGCTTATTTCATCTATGCGTTCATTGTGCAGTTTGGTTTCCCCTGGCCTTTGAGCCTGGCTTTCACGTTGCTTTTGGCCGTGATTTTGGGCGTGTTGGTGGAACGTTTGGTCCTGCGGCCCCTCATTGGTGAGCCGATTATCTCCATCATCATGGCCACCATTGGGTTGAGCAGTCTGCTGCGGGCCTTCGTGAGCATGATTTGGGGGAACGTCCCCCGCAGCATGCCCCCCTTCATCCCCTCGCAGCCGGTGCGGTTGGGGCCAGCCACGGTGACCGCGGACCGCCTCTGGGCCGTGGCCATTGCCGTGGTGATTCTGGCCCTGTTCACCGTATTCTTCCGGTTCTACAAAGAAGGCATCGCCATGCGCGCGGTGGCCGACGACCAGCAGGCCGCCATGAGCATGGGCGTGAGCGTGAGCAAGATTTTCGCCTGGGCCTGGTCCATTTCCGCGGTGGTGGCGGCCATCGCTGGCGCGCTGCTGGCCAATATCGTGGGCGTGGGGCCGGAACTGGCTTCCTTCGGCCTGCACGTGTTCCCCGTGGTCATCCTGGGGGGGTTGGATTCCATCCCTGGGGCCTTGCTGGGCGGCCTGATTATCGGCCTGATTGAAAGTTATGTGGGCGGCTACATCGGCCTTGGGTTGCACCAGGTGATTGCCTTCGTCATCCTGGTGTTCATCTTGATGGTCAAACCTTACGGGCTTTTCGGCCAGGAGCGCATCGAGCGGGTGTGAATGGGCGCAATCCGCAGTGCGCAGTCTGCAGTCCGCTGACCACTGTCCACTACCCGACCTTGGAGGGAGCCATGGATTCCGGCGTCTTCTTTACCACCTACCAGGCTGATATGGCCTTGCGCCGAACGCCGCTGCAGAAACTCCGGCTGGCCCTGTTCATCCTCTTCGTCCTGGTGTTCCCCTTCATCGGGAACAACTACGGTGTGTTCCTGATGAACCAGATTGGCATTGCGACCATTGGCGCGCTGGGCCTGAACCTGCTGGTGGGCTATACGGGCCAGATTAGTCTGGGCCAGGGCGCGTTCCTGGCCGTGGGCGCGTACACGGCCGGCGTGCTGGTGACCAAACTGGGCGTGCCCTGGTACGTGACCCTGCTCATCGCGCCCCTGTTCACCGCCTTCGTGGGGGCCGTGTTCGGCATCCCTTCCCTGCGTTTGAAGGGCCTTTATCTCGCCATTGCGACCCTGGCCGCGCAGGAAATCATCATCTGGATTGTGACCCACTGGGATTCGGTGACCGGCGGCGTTCATGCTCTGGTCGTGCCGCCCCCCATGCTCTTTGGGGTGCCCATCAACCGGGACCGGTACTTCTACTGGCTCATCTGGGGGACCGTGGGCTTCACCGCACTTACCATCGCCAACCTGCTGCGCACCCACTACGGCCGGGCCTTCGTCGCCATCCGCGACCATGACATCGCCGCAGAAATCATGGGCATCGATATCTTCAAGTACAAGGTGCTGGCCTTTGCCCTCTCCTCCTTCTATGTGGGCCTGGCCGGCGCGCTGATTGCCCACTGGCGCAGCATCGTGACCTGGGAACGGTTCACCATCGACGTTTCCATCGTCTACCTGGCCATGATCATCATCGGTGGCCTGGGGTCCATCTCCGGGTCCCTCTTCGGCGCGGCCTTCATGACCCTGCTGCCGGCCGTCATCAACAATGTGGGCATGGCCTTCAAGGACGTGTTCCCCCGCCTGGAGGAATGGATTCCGTACCTCCAACAGGCCCTGTTCGGCCTCATCATCATCCTGTTCCTCATCGTGGAACCCCGCGGCCTGCACAAATTCTGGCAGGACTTGAAGAACTACTTCAAACTCTGGCCCTTCAGTTACTGACCCATCCTGCCGAGCCTTCATAGGGGAAGCATTTGCTTGGCTGCCCGGTTATCGCAAGGGTAAACCCTACTCAAGGAGGTGCGTAATGCGTAGGAAGGTGTTCCTCCTGATGGTGCTCGCCTTCGCCGTGGTTTTGGCGGCCGGGTGCCAGCGCGGGGGCGAGGCCGGCGGGGGCGAAGGCCCCATCAAGATTGGCGCCATCTTCGACCTGACCGGCCCGACCTCCGACGTGGGCACGCCCTATGCCGACGGCATCAAAGGCTACGTCGAGTGGGTCAACAGCAAAGGCGGTATCGAGGGTCGCCAGATCGAACTGCTTTCCTCCGACTATGGCTACAAGGTGGACGTCGCGGAACAACTGTACTCCCAGTTCGTACAGCAGGGCATCGTGGCCTTCCAGGGTTGGGGAACGGGCGATACCGAAGCCCTGCGTTCCCGCATTGCCGCGGACCAAATCCCCTTCATGTCCGCGTCCTACTCCCACGTGCTGGGCAACCCCAAAGAAGCGCCCTATAACTTCCTGGTCGGCACGTCGTACTCCCACCAGGCCGTGATTGCCCTGCGCTGGATTATGGACGACTGGAAGGCCAAGGGCATGGATGGGATGCCCAAGGTGGCCATCCTGCACCACGACAGCCCCTTTGGGCGCTCCCCGGTCAATGACGCCATCGAGTTCGGCAAGCAGAACGGCATCGAAATCACCGCCATCCCGCTGCCCAAAGCCACGGACTACACGGCCGAACTCACCCAGGTGCAGGACTTCGGCGCCCAGTACATCATCATGCACACCGTCTCCAGCCAGGCCGCAATCGTGGCCAAGAACATCCGGGACCAGGGCCTCAAGGACAAGTTCACCGTCATCAACCTGAACTGGGCCTCGGACGAACTCTTCATCCAATTGGCCGGGGACGCTGCGGAAGGCGTGTACATGGTGCAGCCCTTCACCCCGCCCAGCAGCCCGGTGCCCGGCCACGAACCCATGAAGGAATACCTCCAGGGCAAGGGCAGCAGCCTGGATGAAAAGGGCCTGCACTTCGCCCAGGGCTGGGTGACCATGGAAATCATGGCCGAGGCCATTCGCAAGGTCATCAAGGAAGGCAAGCCGGTCACCGGCCCCAACATCAAGGCCGCGCTGGAGACCTTCAAGGACTTCGACACCCAGGGCCTGACCTACCCCATCACCTTCACGCCGGAAAGCCACTGGGGGAACAAGGGCACCCACATCTACGTGGTTGAAAACGGCCAGATGAAGCGCATCACCCAGGACTACATCCTGGCTACGTATCCGTAAACCCCATCTTTGGGGGAGGCCCGACCTGGGGCCTCCCCCAAACCCCAAGGGAGGCTTGTCTATGCCGCAACTTCCCCAGCCCCACCCCAACGGGCAGCCACTGCTTTTGCTCAACAACGTCGAGGTCATTTACGACAAGGTCATCCTGGTCCTCAAGGGGCTTTCCCTGCAGGTGGAGCGCGGGCAGATCGTGGCCCTGCTGGGCGCGAACGGCGCCGGGAAGACCACCACCCT
>JALXBY010000314.1 GCA_026991215.1 Anaerolineales bacterium | reverse complement strand
TCTCGTGCTCAAGGTTATTAATCTTAAAATCGGCAGCATCTTTCTTTAATTTTTTATCCTTCTTAATCTTGTCTACCTTCTCATCATACTCTTTCTCAATATCCGCCAAAGATTTACAAGCCAAGCCGCATTTCCGGCCGATTAAAATTTCTAAAGATGCACTTGGCGCAGGGCTTCCCACGTCCAGACATTGGGCGGCGCCCCCCCGTTCTGTGGCCCATGGTGGAGGATATCCCGCTTCCATCCGTAAAGTCGGCTCCCCTGGCCTTCCGGGGCAAAGACCAGGATACCCGCCCGGTCTTCAGGCGTGGTCAGCGTCAGGGATTCCAGCACCGCCAGGGCCGGCGCCAGGGCTTCGCCCAGGGTTTCGCCGAAGAAGGCCAGCGGCCGTAAACCACGTTTGAGCAGGTTGGTCCAGAGGGGGAAGGTGGAGGGGATATCCTTGGGCAGGCCAAACAGGAGGGTATACGGAAGGAAGGGACCAAAACGACGGAACTCAATGACCTCACGGGCCACGGGATGACGCGGGGTCGGCTCCCGTGGTATGTCTCTGGCTTTGTGTATCGTCCACATTGTTGGCCTCCAGGAAGGTATTTGGGAAAAATCGAGGCCCCTGTGCGTTTGCTGGCCAGGGCCTCGTCAAGGGGACGTCTATTATAGTGCAATGCCGCGCGTTCTGGCAAAACAATTCGTTAGTTTTATGGAGCGCAGGCCGCGGGTGGAAGTGCACAGTTCGCAGTTCGCCGTGCGCAGTCCGCAGTCCGCAGTCAGCGGTCCGCGGGCGGCGGTCGGCCAGGCCGTCAAGTCCCTGCCATCAAGGTCTGGAGGACGGCGGTCAGCACGTCCACGGCCCGCTGGTATTCCTCCAGGGAGAGGTGTTCCTGGGGCGTATGGTCCAGGGAGGAATCGCCAGGGCCATAGGCCACCGCGGGGCAGCCCCACACCGGCGCGACGATGTTCAGGTCCGCGGTGCCGCTTTTGAGCACGAAGCCAGGCCGCGCGCCCTGTTGCCGGATTGCCTTGAGAAAGGCCCGGACCAGGGGGGTGTTGCGGGGCGCGCGATAGGCCTGGATGGGGAACCCCCGGCGCTCCCAGGTCACGGTTTCGGGCAGGTGGCCTGCCAGCCAGTGGTAATAGGCCTCAGGCGGCAGGGCTTCGGGCAGCCGGGCCGCGAGGTCCAGCCAGGCCCGTTGGCGGAAGCCGTCTTCTTCGCTCCCCATGCCCCGCACCGTAATCTGGAGTTGCTCGAACACCCGTTCCCTGGAGGCGTTGTAGGCTTCCGCGGCCTCCCAGAGGCCTCGCCAGGCGTGCAGCAGGGCGTCCATGGCCGAACCGTACGGCCCCGCGCTGTGCCCCTGGGGTTGTTCCACCGTCAGCCGGGCCCAGGCGCTGCCCTTGTAGCCCAGGGTCACCCGGTGCCAGCCGCTGGGCTCGCCGATGATGGCAAAGGCCGGCCGATAGTAGTTGGCCACATAGCGGGCCCCGCGGGAATCCCGTTCCTCATCCACCGCGGCGATGACCACCACCCGCCATCCGGGTTGGACGCGGACGCGAGCCGCGGCCTCCACCATCGCGGCCAGGGGACCTTTCGCGTCCACACTGCCCCGACCGTAAATCACCCAGCGCCCCTCCCGTTCCTCCACCCGCACCGGAATCTCCCCCGGCACGGTGTCGATGTGGCCCAGCAGCACGATGTCCCGTTCCCCCTGGCCCCAGATGCCAATGCCGTTGCCCACAGGGTCCACGAAGGCTTGCGTGGCCCCCAGGTCCTTCATGTGGTCCACCAGCCAGGCCACGGCCTCGTGCTCCTGACCGGAAGGGCTGTAGCGGGTGAGCAGACCCCATAGGGTGGGTGAGGGTTGGGGAAGCATGGTACATCTCCTCGCGGTCGGCAGTCGGCAGTCAGCGGTCGGCGGTTTGCGGGCCGCGGTAGAGGCCCAGGGCTTCGATGAGATGGGCCACGCCAGGGTGCACGAAGTAGCGGTAAGGCAGGCCCCGGGCCACCCGTTCGCGGATGTCCGTCGAAGAGACGTCCAGCAAGGGGGTGCGGAGGAAGCGCACCCTGGCCTGCAGGCCCGGCAGTTGCGCCTCCAGGCCCGGCAGGTCCACCTGGTCGAAGGGCCGGCGCAGGACCCCGATTTCGTCGCACAGGTCCACGAAGGCCTGGGGTCGATGCCAGGCGGGAAGCCCGGCCAGGGAATCCCCGCCCATGAGGAACACCAGGGTATCGTCGGGGTGCCGGGACCGCAGGATACGCATGGTATCCACGGCGTAGTGGGGTCCGGGCCGCTCCCCCTCCAGCAGGCTGAGTTCGAAGCCGGGGTTGTCCGCAATCGCGGCCTGGACCATCCGCACCCGCAGGGGCCACTCGGTCAGGTGGCCGTGGGGTTTGTGGGGCGGGTACGGCGTGACAATCCACAGGACCACGTCCAACTGCAACTGTACCCGCGCTTCTTCGGCCAGAATCAGGTGCGCGATGTGGGGCGGGTCGAAGGTGCCGCCAAAGATGCCAAGGCGCATGGCGCTGCTCCGGGGGAACCTGGGGGCTATGGCCCCAGCAGGCGCTGGGTCAGGGCCAGCGCCAGGTGCACGGCCAGGGCCTGGGCCTGGGCATCGGCCGGGCGGTTCCCCAGGCCGAAGACCTGGACGGTATACGTGCCCTCCGCGTCCTGGCCCTGGTTCTGGAAGCCGCGATAGGTCCGCATCAGCGAGGCCAGGGCCTCCCAATCCTGGCGGGAAAGGGTGCGCTGCACGGTCCGGCCGGCGCAGGTGGTGACCGTGGCCGTGCCATCCCGCGCCACGGTGAGGGTGCCGCAGAAGCCCTGGCTGGCCCGCCGTTCGTAGCGCAGCACCAGGGTCGGCTCGGAAGCGGCCGGCCTCGCGGGGGCCTGGGCCGGGGCCTTTCCACATCCCCCCAACACAAAAACAACGAGGAGGAAGAGCAAAAAGCGCGTCATCGGTTGTGCACCACCACGAACTCGTCGATGACCTGGTCTTCCACGTTGACGAAGCGGAAGTGGATGCGCTCCGCGGTGGCCTCGGCCAGCAGCGCGCCAAAGGCCTGGTTGTACCGGACCACGCTGCCCGGCGTGTCGTTCTCGAACTCGTAGCGGGTGCTTCCGCCCAGACCGTTCACGATGTACACGATGCCATCCCGGTGGATACGCTCGTAGGTGTGGTCGTGACCAGCGATGACCACGTCCGCGCCCCACTGGGCGAAGGGCCACTGCATGTATTCGGTATCCCCGTGCATGCCCGAAGAGTAGGGCGCGTGGTGGAACACCACAATCTGCCAGGGCAGGGTCGAACGGGCCAGGCCTTCTTTCAGCCATCGGGCCTGTTTGCTATCGGCCCTGACCCCGTCGGGTTCCCGCCAGTCGCTATCCAGCATGAAGAAGTGCACGGGGCCGAAGACCACGTCGTAATAGCGCCGGTTGCCGGGGAGGTAATCGAAGAACTCCAGATAGGCCAGGTTCTTGGGGGAACGCCGGTAGCCCCAATCGTGGTTCCCCATGGAGGGAAAGAAACGCCGGGCCTCGATGTAGTCCATGTACACCGCCAGGTTCTTCTCGATGGTGCGTTTGGAGCCGTTGGGGTAGTTGTTGTCGCCGGTGGTCACGATGATGTCCGGGTTCCAGGCCTTGACGATGCGGGCCACGGCTTCCTGGCCCGGCCCGGCCTGGCCGTAGTCGCCAATGACGGCAAAGCGCAGGGG
>JALXBY010000313.1 GCA_026991215.1 Anaerolineales bacterium | reverse complement strand
ATTGTGCCTTCGCCGCAGCGCCTCGCGAGCGCGGTCCGCTCGGAAGCCTACGCCTTGTTACACAGAAGCGGCTTTGCCCCAACCCGTAACCACGTCACACCCAAACCCGGCTGGACCTTCTACCCCAACCCAAACGCCCACCGATGTCAAGTACAGGGAGGGACACCTCCCATTTTACAGAACACGCAACCCTTTGGGTAGTCTTGCATCCGCCACACTCACCACTGGCCACTGACCACTGGCCGCTGCCCACTGACCACTTTCCCTTGTACCCATGGGGCTTTCCCCGTATAACAACGCCGGGCGCGGGGCGGTATGCTTCTTCCCCCAGCCACACCACACCGGGAGCAGGACCATGGGCAAAGACTACTTCCGCATCGAAGGCGGGGTGCCCCTACAGGGTGAGGTCACCCCAGGGGGGAACAAGAACGCGGCCCTCCCACTGATGGCCGCAACCCTGCTGACCGACGAGCCGGTCGTCCTGCACAACATCCCCCGCATCCGGGATGTGTGGACCATGCGCCGGCTTTTGGAGAGCCTGGGGGTGGAAGTCCAGGAACTGGGGCCCCACAGCTGGCGCTTCCACGCCCGCCAGGTGCGGCCCACCGAACCCGATGCGCGGCTGGTGCAGCAGATTCGGGCTTCGCTGCTTTTGGCCGGGCCCATGCTGGTGCGCAGCGGGCATCTGGTCCTGGCCCCGCCGGGGGGCGACGTCATCGGCCGGCGACGGGTAGACACCCACGTGCTCGCGCTCCAGGCCCTGGGCGCTCAGGTGGACTTCGACCGGGTGGCCAAGCGCTTCACCTTTCGCGCGAAGCAGCCCCTGCAGGGCCGGGAGATCCTCCTGGACGAGGCTTCGGTCACGGCCACGGAGAACGCGGTCATGGCCGCGGTGCTGGCCCGGGGCACCACGGTGTTGCGCAACGCGGCTTCGGAACCCCACGTCCAGGAACTGTGCCGGATGCTGGTGCAGATGGGCGCCCGCATTCAAGGCATCGGTTCCAACGTGCTGGTCATCGAAGGCGTGCCGCGGTTGCACGGCACCGAATTCACCATCGGTCCGGATTACATCGAAACCGTGGGCTACATCGCGGCCGCGGCCATCACCCGCGGGAGCATCCGCATCCGCAACGCGGGTACCCGGTACCTGGCCATGGCCCGCCTGGTCTTTGGCCGGTTGGGTGTGGTCTGGGAGGAAGAGGGGGACGACGTCCTGGTCCCCGCGGAGCAACCCCTGGAAATCCAGCCCGACATCGGCCAGGCCATCCCGGAAATCACCACCATGCCCTGGCCTGGCTTCCCCACGGATATGATGAGCATCGCCATCGTGGTCGCGACCCAGGCCCGGGGCGCCATCCTCTTCCACGACTGGATGTACAACAGCCGCATGTTCTTCACCGACAAACTGGTGCGCATGGGCGCGCAAATCGTGCTCTGCGACCCCCACCGGTGCATCGTCAACGGCCCCACGCCTTTGGTCGGGGAGATACTGGAAAGCCCGGACATCCGGGCGGGCATGGCCTTGGTGCTGGCCGCGCTCGCGGCCCGGGGCGTCTCGGAAATCCACAACATCCAGCAAATCGACCGGGGCTACGAACGGGTAGACGAAAAACTCCGCGGCTTGGGTGCGCGCATCTGGCGGTTGCAGGAAGGTATCCCGACCCAGGCCCCTGGAGTACAATGAAACGGCCCATAGGCGGCGAGGCATCGTGTTTTGGAGAAACCCGTACGGGGGCTGGTCATGCCACACTCGTCCAGCGTCTTTGAAGACGTGGTGTTCTGGCTGCTGAATGTTCTGATGGGTATGTCCTTGGGGTTCGCCATCGGCCTCGTTGTGGCCACGTCCAAGACCCGGCAGCCTGTGGTATTGACCGTAACGGCCACGGGCAGCGTCCAGATGGAGCCGGAGGTGGCCTGGGTGCGGTTCGCGATTTCCACCGAGGCCGAGCAGGCCGGCGACGCGGTGGCCCGCAACACTCAAATCGCCACCCAGGTGCTCAAGGCCCTGCAGGAACTGGGCGTGGACGAAAAGGACGTCCAGACCACGGCCTACCGGCTGCTGCCCCGCGAGGAGCGGGACAGGGAAGGCCGGCTGCTGCGCCGCTATTTCGTGGTGGAAGAGGAGTTCCGGGTCACCGTGCGGGACCTGAACAAGGTGGGCCAGGTGCTGGACGCGGTGCTCCGGGCTGGCGTGAACCGGGTGTACGACGTGACCTTTGGTATCGAGGACCTGCAGGCCGCACAACAGCAGGCCCGGGCCCTGGCCGTGAAGCAGGCCGAGGCCCAGGCCCAGGCCATCGCGGAGGCCGCCGGGATGCGCGTCCGCCGCATCCGCCAGATGCAGTTCGGCGCTGCGCCCAGGCCCGGCCCCGTAGTCAAGGCCGCGCCCATGGCTGCGGAGGCCGCGGCCGTGCCCATCGCGCCCGGTACCCTGCAGGTTTCCGCCACGGTCACCGTGGAGTTCGAACTCGAACGGTAAGCCCACGACCGTTGCATCCCGCATGGATTGCGGCGTGACTTTAAGACATCTCTGCACGCCAACACGGAGGCGCTTTGCATGGACCCTCTGGAGATGATGTACCGCGTCCTGACCCTGGAGGAAGAACGGGGATGGGACAACCGCGCGGTCATGGGCGGGCTGGAGCGGATGCTGGCCCGCTGGCCTGCCCAGGCCCGCCATCAAGGGTGGCCGGAGCCGCTGGTCCGCCGGCTGGAGGATTTCTTACGGACCTACCCCCACTGGCCGCCCGAGGAGCGGGCCCGGGCCGCCCACGCCCTGTGGGAGGAAATCCGGAAAACCTTTCCCCATGCCCCGGCCTGGCAGACCAGGTCCAAAGCCCGCGCCCCTGAACCGGCCAGGACGGAAAAGACACTACCGGAACCCCAGCGGACCGCCCGGGGGCCGGCTCCGGCCCGGGCGCCGGAGTGGTTGCCCAGGGGCCCGGCTGGCCTGTATGCGCCGGTCACCGCATTGCAGTTCGTGGGCCGACGGCGGGCCTCGGCCCTGGCCCGGCTCAACGTGGAAACCGTGCTGGACCTGCTCTACCTCTTCCCCCGTCGCTACGACGACTATTCCCGCCTGAAGCCCATCCGTCACCTGCGCTACGGCGAAGAGGTCACCGTGCTGGGTGTGGTCAAGCACATCGATGTGCGGGAGTCCCGCAACGGCCGGCTCAAGCGGGTGGAAGCCCTGGTCTCGGACGGTTCGGCTACCCTCCAGGTCACCTGGTTCAACCAGACCTGGATTGCCCAGAAACTCAAAGAGGGCCAGGCCGTGGCCCTGGCCGGGAAGGTGGACCGCTACCTGGGCCGCCTGGTCCTCAACAATCCCGAATGGGAACCCCTGGAAGAGGAGTACCTGCACACCAACCGCATCGTACCCGTGTACCCCCTGACCCGAAACCTGACCCAGCGCTGGATGCGCCGCCTGATGCGGCGGGTGGTCCCCATGTGGGCCAGGAAGGTACCCGACCCCCTGCCCGCCTGGGTCCGGGAACAGGCCCAACTGCCCGACCTGGCCTGGACCCTGCAACAGATGCACTTCCCCGACGGCTGGGAGGACCTGGAACGGGCCCGGAACCGGCTGGCCCTGGAAGAGGTGTTCATGTTCCAGGTGGCCCTGCTGGCCATGCGGGAACAGTATCGCAAGGCCGGGGCCCGGGTGTTCCCGGTGGACCCCGCGTGGCTGGAGGCCCAGCTGGCCCGGCTGCCCTTC
>JALXBY010000312.1 GCA_026991215.1 Anaerolineales bacterium | reverse complement strand
CCCCCACACCTACAGTCACGCCAACGCCCACGCCCGTACCCGAGTACGTGCTCCGGGGCTTTCGGCCCGGCGCGGTGGTGCAGGTGGCCAACACCGACGGCGCCCGGCTGCGGATTCGCGAAGCCCCGGATCTGGAGAGCGCGGTGCGCTTCCTGGCCTATGAGGGCGAGGTGTTCCGCATCGTGGAAGGCCCGGTGGAAAAGGATGGCTACCGCTGGTGGTACATCATGGCCCCTTACAGTACCCAGCGGGCCGGCTGGGCCGCGGAACCTTTTCTGCAGGTGGTGGAGAAATAAAAAAACCGGGGCCTCGTTCGAGGCCCCGGTTTGTGGCTTAGTAGATGTCGTTCATCGTGTTGTAGACGTTGAACTTACCCGTGGCCGTGGGCAGGCCTTTGATGCGGGCGATTTCCTCTAAGGTCTCCGCATCGTAGACCACGACCTCGCCCTGGCGTTCGGGCACGTCATCGTACTTGCCCCAGACGCTCACCCAGACCTCGGTGCCGTCCATGTTGAATTCGATGTGCACGGCCCGACCGTAGTCGGCCACCTCCCAGCACTTGACGATTTCCAGCGTCTCTTTGTCGAACACGCACACGCTGCGCTGCATCTTCTCGTCGGTGGACAGCGGGAAGTCCACCCAGACGTACTTGCTCTTGGGGTGGGTCTTGATGAAGAGGTTGCCCTTGGCCGGCACGTCAATCATCTTCACCACTTTCCAGGCGTAGTCCGGGTTGCCCTCGGGGTCCACGCCAATGACTGCGACGCGGTTGTCGCCGATGTGGCCCGTGGCCCACACGGGACCGTACTCAGGATGCACCCAGTTGGCCCCGCGGCCCGGATGCGGCTTGGTGCCCACCGGGACGATCTTGGCAATCTGGCCCTCTTTCGTGTCCACCACCACGATCTTGTTCCGCATGTTGGCCGCGACCAGGAAGTACTGGCTGGGGCCCGCCAGTTCGGTGCCGTTCCACTTCATGGCCCAGCCACCGTCGTGCAGGTAGCGCTCGGCCTTGAGCATCCGGATCTTCAGGTTGTTCGGGTCGGTGTAGTCCACCAGCCACACGTAGCCGGTCTCCTTCACGCTGACCACCCATTCGGGGCGTTCATGGGAAGAAACGATGCTGGCCACCCGGGCTTCTCGCACGAACTCGCCCGTATCGTAGGTGTAGCTGCTGGTGCTGGCGATGGTGATGGGTTCCAGGGTATCGCCCTTGAGCACCACGATGTGAGGCGGCCAGTAGCAGCCTACGATCGCATACTGGTCCTCATAGCCGGGGTACTTGCTGGTGTCCACAGAACGGGCGTCGTAACACACCCGGACTTCGGCCACCTTCTGGGGCGGGTCCATCCACAGGTCGATCAGGGTCACCACGCCGTCCCGGCCGATGACGTACACGTAGCGGCCGCTCTTGGAGAGGCGGGAGATGTGGACCGCGAACCCGGTCTGGATCTTGTTCACCACCTCTTTCGTGTCGCCGTCCACCACGGCCACCTGGCTCGCGTTGCGCAGGGTCACGATGAAGAAGTTCTGCCAGTTGCGGTCGTGCTGCGGCTCCGTGGGCCGGTCTTCGGGCTTGACGTAGACCTTCCAGGAGTCCAGCATCATGGACATGGGCATCTCGGGCGGCGCGGGCGGCTCCATCTGCAGGAACTTGGCCATGAGTTCGATTTCATCGGGCTTGAGCACACCCTGCCGGCCCCAGTCCGGCATGCCGCCCGGCAGACCGTTGGTGATGATTTGCACCAGGGCTTCGGTCCCCAGCTTGGTCGTAATCTCAGGCTCGATGCTGGGACCGGTCGCACCCTTGCGCATCACACCATGGCAGCCGGAACACAGGTCGAAGTAAATCTCCTTGGCCTTCTCGAACTCCTCTTCGGTGAGGAGGGGCTGCTCCCCTTCCTGGGCTTGTTCGGGTTGGGGCGTGACCTGGGGTTCGACCGTCACCACCACGGTCTTGACCACTTCCACCGTCTCCACCACCTTCTCGACAATGGGCGTGGGTGTGGCCTGCTGGCACGCGGCCAAAACACCCAAGAGGCTCAGCAAGAGGACCCATAACAGGCCTTTGCGCCACGACATTGCATCACCTCCTTCATGCATGTTGTTATGGGTATGGCACTATGAAGATAGCGCAAGCCGCTCCAGAAGTAATGTGATATTCGTCACACGGTTCGCTGAAGAATGTCACTTCCTCGCTTCCCCAACAACCCGCCCCCATGGGTGACCTTGATCGGCGGCTCTCCGCACCGCTTTCGGACCTTTGGCCTTGGAGAAATCCTGAAAAACGTCACGTCTTTCACAGCCGTGCAAAGCGGCAGGATGCGCGGCCTCCCGCATTGCCCCCTTCGGTATAATCCCACGTGTACCCTCAACCGTGTGGAGGTCGTGATGAACAAGAAGTACCTGGTGGGTGGTTTGTTGATTCTGGCGGCTATGGTGTATCTGGTCGCCACGGCCATGAGTCAGGGGTCCCAATACTTCCTGACCGTGGGCGAACTCCTGGCCCAGCCCGAAAAATACAAGGACCGACCGGTCCGAATTTCGGGCGCGGTGTTGGGCCCCAGCATTGTGTACAACCCGGAGACCCTGGAACTCCGGTTCACCATCGTGGACATTCCGGGGGACATGAAGGAAATCGAGGCCCAGGGTGGCCTGGCCGCGGTGCTCAAGCAGGCGGTGAACGACCCCAACCGCCCCCGGTTGCAGGTGGTCTATTACGGTCCCAAGCCGGACCTGCTGCGGCATGAGGCCCAGGCCATCGTGACCGGACGGCTGGACGAGAACGGCGTGTTCCAGGCCGAAGAACTCTTGCTCAAATGCCCCACCCGGTACGACGCCGCGGTGCCCACACCAAACGCCCAATGACCGCATCACCCTTTCCCTGGCGGGAGGAGGACCACCTTGCCTTTCGAAGGTTACCCCGCGGGGCCGGTCCGCTGGGTCCCATTGCCTGAGCCTTTCCTGCAGGACGTGCTTCCCCACGTGGACGACCTTTACCTTTTACATGTGCTGCTGTTTGCCTTCTGGTACCTGAGCTGGCGGGAGGGCCGGCCCCGCTACGTCCCGGAACCCGCGTTCCGCAGGCTCCTCGAATGGCCCGTGTGGCAGGCCCTGGGGGAAGGGGCCGAAGCCCGGCTCCGGCAGAGCCTGGAGCGGGCCGTGGCCGAAGGCTATCTGCTCCGGGGCGAGGCCCGGGATGCCCTCGGCCAGCCCGTGGCCCTGTACTTTCTGCCTACCCCCAAAGGCCGGGCCGCGTGGGAAGCCCTGCGCCTGGGCCGCTGGCGGCCCCAGCCGGACCCCGACGAACCCGTGGCCATCGACGTGGCCCGGCCCAACATCTTCCGCCTTTACGAGACCCACATCGGCCCCCTGACCCCCCTCATCGCGGAGCGGCTGGAACAGGCCGCCCGCACGTACCCCCACGAGTGGATCGAGGAGGCCTTTCGCCTGGCCGTAGAGCGCAACGTGCGGCACTGGCGCTACATCGAGGCCATCCTCCGCCGCTGGTACGAGGAAGGACGCGATGACCGAACCCCTGGGCGACGTGCTGAAGCGTCTCCAGAAAAGTTCCGGGACAGCCCCTACGCCGCCCTATATCGCGGGGAATGACCTGCCGCCCCTGCGGGGCCGGGAGGACTGCCCCATCTGCCACGGCGCGGGCTGGGTGTACCGGGACGTCCCCAAGGACCATCCCGACTTCGGCCGCCTGTTCCCCTGTAC
>JALXBY010000311.1 GCA_026991215.1 Anaerolineales bacterium | reverse complement strand
GGACCCTGGGGATGCTCAACCGGGACTTCGACCTCTTCAACTTCTACAAGGCCATGTACACGGACGTCATCGCCGGGTTCTACGACGACGAGGAAGAGGTCATGTACATCGTGAAGGATGCCAAGGGTCTGCCGGCCAACGCGCGCATGACCTACGTCCATGAGTTCGTGCACGCGCTCCAGGACCAGTACTGGGACCTGGATGAAGGCCTGCAGTACAACGACGAGACCTGCGAGCAGGATACGGAATACTGCGCCGGGGTACAGGCCCTCATCGAAGGCGATGCCAGTTATGTGGAGGACCAGTGGTTCTGGACCCGGGCCACGCGCGAAGAGCAGCGGGAAATCATCGAGTACTACCGCAATCTGGAAATCCCGGTCTTCGACCAGGCCCCTGAGTTCATGCAGAAGGACCTGCTCTTCCCCTACCGGGAAGGCAAGGACTTCGTGACTCAGTTGTACGCGCAAGGGGTAGAGGCCGTCAACCAGGCCTTTGCCAATCCGCCCAGGTCCACCGAGCAAATCCTGCACCCTTCGCGGTACCCTGACGACACGCCCCTGAAGGTCCAACTCCCCGATTTGCCCGGCTTGCTGGGCGAGGACTGGGAACCCATTGTGGAATACAACGCCCTGGGCGAGTACTGGCTGTACCTTATGTTGGGCTATGGCGAGAAGTCCGCATGGCGCCTTTCCGATACCGAGGCGGCTCAGGCGGCGGCTGGCTGGGCCGGGGATGCATACGCCCTGTACTACAACGAAGCGGACGACGCCGTGGTCTTCGTCATGGACCTGCGCTGGGATACACCTGAGGACGGCCAGGAGTTCGCCGAGAGCCTGGCGAGGTACCTGCAAAAGCGCTTTGGCAGCCCAACGCAAGGCGAAGACTATCTGGAATGGGTTTCGAAGGACTTTGGCTTGATTCGCGCCGCGCGTCCGGAACCTACCCGCGTGCTTTGGGTCATGGCGCCGGATGCCGCGACCCTGGAGACCCTCTGGAGGGCATTTAAGCCATGATGCGCCATGGATGGATTTTCGTCGTGTTGCTGGCCCTCGCGCTGAGCGCGTGCGCGCAGGGCGCGGAGCCGCAGCCCCCTTCCCCGGCCGCAACGGCAGCGCAGACTACCCCGGCCCCCATCGCGCCGGTGTTCGCCAACTTCTACCAAAGCCTGCCTGACCCCGCGTACGTCCTGGGGCCGGCCCTTTCCACCCCGGTCAACGTGCAGGGCCGCACCGTTCAGTTCTTCCGCAACATGGTGCTGGAAGCCGACGCCCAGGGCAACGTGCGCCCCTGGCCCCTGGGCCGGCAGTTCCGGACCCCGGGGAAGCCCTATGAGCCAGCGGAAAAAGTGCTGACCGGCTGCGACACCATCGGGGAATATCGGGTGTGTTACCCCTTCTTGGAAATCTATACGGAGTTCGGGGGGCAGGCGGTGTTCGGGAACCCACTGGCCCCGGTCGAGACCAATGGCTTGCAGATTTTCCAGGACTTCGAGAACGTGCGCATGGTCTACGCGGCCGACCATCCCCGGCAGGTGACCTTTGCCCCCCTGGGCCAGCAGGCGCTGGAACAAAGCCAGTTGCCGGTGACCGCGCTGCCGCCGGCCTTTGCCCCCAGTGAGCGCCCACCCCGGCTTCAACTTTCCCTGCAAAAGGCCGAGGTCTTCCCTGGGGAAACGCTGGAATTCACCCTGGTACTGGTCGATGGCAACTTCCAGCCCGTCCCTGGCCAGGAAATCGTGGTCATCCTGCGGGATGACCAGGGCAACGTGCTGGCCCAGGCCAAAGTGGGACCGACGTCGCAGCGGGGACTGGCCCGTTTCCGGTGGCAGGTGCCGCAAGCCTACACCGGCAACGAACTCTTCTTCGAGGCTTCGACCACGTATCAGGGCTTTCCCGTTAGCGTCCGGCGGTTGATTCGGGTGTTGCAACCTTAAACGATTTGGGGATGCGCCGAGACGCCTCCCCAAATGCTTTTCGAGCAGGTCGCGGTTGGGCGGCCTACTTCCGCTCGGCTTCCCGTTCCCGCTT
Organism: Anaerolineales bacterium; assembly: GCA_026991215.1. GTDB lineage: Bacteria > Chloroflexota > Anaerolineae > Anaerolineales > DRMV01 > S139-71. The sequence goes on along the minus strand of JALXBY010000311.1, from coordinate 10,156 downwards.
GCGTTGCTCCACGATTTGCTCCTGGATGTGGCGGGGTACCTGTTCGTAGTGGGAGAACTCCATTTCAAAGGTGCCCCGGCCGCCCGTCAGGGAGCGCAGGTCGGTCACGTAGCGGAGCATCTCGGCCAGGGGGACCTGGGCCTGAATCACGGCCCGGCCCTTTTCCGTGGTGAAGCCCTGCACCCGGGCCCGCCGGGTGTTCAGGTCGCTCAACACGTCGCCCATGTTCTCTTCGGGCACCACCACCCGGACGTTGTAAATCGGCTCCAGCAGCACCGGCCCGGCATCCAGGAAGGCCAGTTTGAAGCACTCCCGGGCCGCAATCTCGAAGGCGATGGGTTTGGAATCCACCGGGTGTTCTTTCCCGTCGTACACCGCGACCTTGACGTTGACGATGGGGTACCCGGCCAGCACGCCTTCCCGCATCACGCTGCGGATGCCTTTATCGATGGCCGGCTGGAAGTTGGAGGAAATCGCGCCGCCGAACACTTCCCAGACGAACTCGTATTCCTGGTCCTGCAGGGGTTCCACCCGCATGTGGACTTCTGCGAACTGCCCGGCGCCACCCGTTTGTTTCTTGTGCCGGTACTTCGCGTTGCCCACCTTGGTGATGGTTTCCCGGTAAGGAACTTTGGGTTCCTCCACCCGCAGGTTGAGCTGGAACTTGGCTTTGGCCTTGCGGATGGCCACGTCGATGTGCTGGTCCCCCATGCCCTGGATGATGGTCTGATTGATGGAACCGTCCTGGTACCAGGAGAGGGTCGGGTCTTCTTCGCAGAGCCGGGTCAGGGTCGGACCCAGTTTGGTGGAATCGGCCTGGGTTTCGGGGACCACGGCCACCCGGTACAGGGCCTTGGGGTATTCGGGCATGGGGAGGATGACGGGGTTCTCCTTGCTGCACAGGGTATCGCCGGTGCCGGTCACGTTGAGTTTGGGTACCGTGCCGATGTCCCCCGCGTGCAGTTCGGGGACCGGGATTTGCTCCTTCCCCCGTTGCACGTAGAGGTTGCCAATGCGCTCTTCGGCTTCCTTGTTCGCGTTCCAGACCCGGGTATCGGCCCGAAGCACCCCTGAGACCACTTTGAGGTACGTGACCTTGCCCACGAAGGGGTCCGCGGTGGTCTTCCAGACGTAGGCAGCCAGGGGACCGTCGTCGGAGACCGGGACCTGAATTTCTTCGCCCTGCGGGGTTTTCGCGGTCACCTGGCCCTTTTCGTCGGGCGCCGGGACCAGGGCCAGCAGCAGGTCCAGCAGGGGTTGCAGGCCGATGCGCTTTTCCCCGGCCGCGACCAGGACCAGCATGTAACTGCGCTCCTTGAGGCCGGCCTTGAGACCCTGGATGATGTCTTCAGGGGCCAGGTCGCCTTCCTCGAAGTACTTGTCCATCAGAGCCTCGTCGCTTTCCGCGGCGGCCTCTACCAGGGCCTGCCGGGCTTCTTCGGCCTGGTCCTGCAGGTCCGCGGGGATGTCCGCTGCTTCGTTGTCCGGTCCCAGGTAGGCCTTCATGTGGATGAGATCGACCACGCCCTGGAAGTTGGGCCCTGCGCCGATGGGCAGTTGCGCGGGAATCAGGCGCAAACCGGCGAGTTCCTGCATTTCCTCCAGGCGCTGTCTGAAGTTGGCCCCTTCCCGGTCCATCTTGTTGATGAGCACCAGGGCCGGCAGGTTGAACTTTTCGATATAGGTCAGGGCCTTTTCGGTACCCACAGCCGGCCCGGCCACGGCATCCACCAGGAGCAGGGCGGCCTCGGAAACCCACAGGGCGGAAATCACCTCACCGATGAAATCCGTCGAACCGGGGGTATCCAGCAGGTTGATTTTATGGTCCTTGTATTCCAGGGGGATGACCGAGGTAAACAGGGAAACCCCGCGGCGCTTTTCCTCGTCCTCGTAGTCGGAGACCGTGTTGCCCTCGGTGGGGGAACTCATTCGGGTAATCACGCCCAGGTGGAAGAGCAGGGCTTCGGTGAGCATGGTCTTTCCCGCGCCGCTGTGGGCCACCAACGCGACGTTTCGCAAGGCAGAGGTGGGGTAAACGCGCATGGAACCATCTCCTGGCAGGAGGGTGTGACGGGGAGCAGGGAGGCAGACTGGAAGGATTTTACGGGAAAGGGAAAGGGTTGTCAAAGCAGGGCGAAGCGTTATAATTGGGGGCGCACGGGCGGGTAGCTCAGCTGGTTAGAGCGCCGCACTCACATTGCGGAGGTCGGGGGTTCAAGTCCCTCCCCGCCCATGCCAGAACCCGGGTCAAGGCCCGGGTTTCATTGTTTTCCCAAACCAACCTTGACACGTCGGCCATCCCCCCTACAATAGGGGAGGTTCGTCCACAAGGGATGGTGCGCCGAAGACCGCAGGGGCCCGCATGGGCTTAAACATCCTGCCGAGGCGCGAGCAGGACCTTTCCCCAAAGGCGGGGAAGGCGCGTCTTTGCCTCGGCAGCCTGGGCAAAGACGCTTTCTTTTTATTCCTCCACAGGAGGTGAGCCTTGGCCGTTACGCGTGCCCGTAAACGAGAACTGTTGGAGCAATACAAAACCTACCTGGCCCAGAGCCAGGGCGTGGTCCTCATCACCTTCCAGGGCCTTTCCGTGCCCGAAATGCAACAACTGCGCAAGCGGCTGCGGGAAAACGGCGCCGCCTTCATGGTGGTCAAGAACACCCTGCTCCGCATCGCGCTCCAGGACCAGGGCTACCCCCTGCCCGAAACCCGGGTGCTGGAAGGCCCGACCGCCGCGGTCTTCGCGCTGGAAGACCCCGTGGCCGCGGCCAAGACCGTGGTCGATTACCTCAAGGACCATCAGGAACAGGTCCAAATCAAGGCCGGGTACTACTACCGGGAAGTGATTCCCGCGGACGAAGTCGTGGCCCTGGCCAAGCTGCCCAGCCTGCCCGAGGCCCGCGCCCAGCTGCTGGGGATGCTCATGGCCCCGGCCACGCAGCTGGTGCGCCTGCTGCAGGAACCGGCCCGGCAGCTGGCCGCAGTGCTCCAGGCCTACGTGGAAAAGCAGCAAGGTGGCGAAGCCCAGGCCGCGTAGGCGCACCGTCCCGGAACCTGATTGGCCGATTCCCCAAACCCATAGGAGGTTGAACCATGGCCGATTTGGAACAGCTGGTGGAGCAGCTGAGCAACCTGACCGTCAAAGAGGTGGCCGATTTGGTCAAGATGCTGGAGGAACGCTGGGGCGTCTCCGCGGCCGCGCCGGTGGTCGCGGCTGCGCCCGCGGCGGCTGCGGCCGCGCCGGCCGAGGAGGCCCAGCCTGAAAAGACCGAGTTCGACGTCATCCTCAAGAGCGTCGGCCCCAAGAAGATTCAGGTCATCAAGGCCATCCGCCAGATTGTGGCCGGCATCGGCCTGAAGGAGGCCAAGCAGCTGGCCGAAACCCCCGACGCCAAGGTACTGGAAGGCGTGCCCAAGGAAGAGGCGGAGAAGGCCAAGAAACTCCTGGAAGAGGCCGGGGCCACGGTGGAAATCAAGTAAAGTAACCCACCAGGGGGCCGGACGCGTCCGGCCCCCTGCTTGCCTCAACCCCCGTGGTTGACCGGCACGCCCTGCCAGGGCTGGCGACCACTCCGGATACGGCGCGCAGCCATGCCCTTCTTCCGACGGCGTTCCCGTCCCAATCGCTTCCTGGACCTGTTGATTCAGCAGGCCCAGTACACCCTGCGGGGTTTTGAAATCCTTCAGGAATACATGCGGGAACCCCGCGACGAACTGGCGCGGCAACTCAAACTGGTGGAAGAAGAGGCCGACGAGGTCCGCCGCATCTTGATCGAGGAACTCAACCGTTCCTTCGTCACCCCCTTCGATCGGGAGGACATCTTCACCCTCTCCCTCACCATCGACGACATGCTGGACTACGCCTACACCACCATTGACGAAATGGAAATCTTCGACCTGAAGCCCGACGCCCACATGCAGCGGATGGTGGACCTGCTCACCGAGGCGGCCAAGGAAATCCTGCGGGGGGTGCAGCGGCTGGACCGTTACCCCGGCGTGGCCAACGAGCACGCGGTACGGGCCAAGGCCCTGGAGAACCGGGTCGAACGGGAGTACCGGGAGGCCCTCTCCCACCTCTTCCGCAACCCCCAAAGCCTGGACGACATCATGGAAATCCTCAAGCGGCGGGAAATCTACCGCCACCTTTCCAACGCGGCCGACCGGGGGGACGCAGCCGCGAACGCCATCGGCGATGTGGTGGTGAAGTGGATGTAACCGTGGGGGAATCCCCGTTCAGCGGCCCCGCAGCAGGGCCTCCAGCAAGGCCTGGAGTTCTTCTTCGGAGAAATAATGCAGGATGATGCGGCCCCGGCGTCGCGAGCCGCGCAGCACCACGCGCGTGCCCAGCCGGGCTTCCAGGCGCTGTACCGCATCGGCCAGCAGGGGGTCCTGGGGTTCGGGTTCCGCAACGGGCTTGGGCTGGCCCCGCTGCAGCCGCCGGCGGACCCAGGCTTCGGTTTCCCGCACCGAAAGGCCCCGTTTCCGAATGACCTCCAGGGCTTCTTTTTGGTCCGCTTCGGGCAGGGCCAGCAGCGCGCGGGCGTGGCCTTCCTGGATTTCCCCCGCCAACAGCGCGGCCTTGACCCGCTCGCTGAGTTTGAGCAGCCGTAGGGTGTTGGTGACCGCGGCGCGGCTTTTCCCCACCCGCCGCGCGATTTCGGCATGGGAGAGGCCGAACTCCTCGTGGAGTTGCCGGTAGGCTTCGGCTTCCTCCAGGGGGTTCAGGTCGGCCCGTTGCAGGTTTTCGATGAGGGCCCACTCAAGGCGCTCCCGGTCCCCGGCCTCCCGCAGGATGACCGGCACCCGCTCCAGCCCGGCCAGTTGCGCGGCGCGCCAGCGTCGCTCCCCGGCCACCAGGATGTAGGTGCCCGGCGTCTCCCCCCGGGTCACGATGAGGGGCTGCAACACCCCATGCTCCCGGATGGACGCGGCCAGTTCCTGCAGGGCTTCGGGGTCCACCTGTTGCCGCGGCTGCCGGGGGTTGGGCCGAATGGCCTCCACGGGGACGTACTGAATCCCCTCCCGCTCGTGGGCCACCCCGGTCAACAGGGCATCTAACCCGCGGCCCAGGCCCTTGCGCTTGCGGCTCATGAGGGAACCTCGCGCTTTTGGGTTACCCGCCCGCCGCGGCCGGGCTGTACCGGCGGCGCGGGCATCCCGTCGCCTTCCAGGAGTTCCCGGGCCAACATGGCATAGGCCCGGCCCCCGGAGGAATGGGGCGCATACACGCTGATGGGCAGGCCATGGGAAGGCGCTTCGGCCAGCCGCACGCTGCGGGGGATAAGGGTCCGAAATACCTTGTCCCCAAAGTAAGAACGGACCTCCTGCACCACCTCCTGGGCCAGGCGGGTGCGGCCGTCGTACATGGTGATGACCACGCCGCGGATGTCCAGGTTGGGTTCCACGGCCTCCCGGATGCGCCGCAGGGTCTGCATGAGCAGGGAAAGCCCCTCCAGGGCCAGGTACTCGGCCTGAATGGGGATAATCAAACCGCTGCGCGCGGCCAGAAGCCCGTTGAGGGTCAGCAGGCCCAGGGAAGGCGGGCAGTCGATGAAGATGTAATCGAAGCGGTCCAGGATGGGTTCCAGGGCGCGGCGGAGTTTCATTTCACGGGCGATTTCCCCGACCAGTTCCACTTCCGCGCCGGCCAGATGGGGCGAGGAGGGCAGCAAGTAGAGGTTCCACTTGGGGTTGCGCAATAGTAAGGAAGCCACCGGCGCTGCGCCGATGAGGGCCTGATAGGTCCCCTGTTGGACATGGAACTTCTCCACCCCCAGGGACGAGGTCGCGTTGGCCTGGGGGTCCATATCGACCAGCAGCACCCGGTACCCCCATTGGGCCAGGTACGCGCTCAGGTTGACCGCGGTGGTGGTCTTCCCGACGCCGCCTTTCTGATTGACCAGGGCGTACACACGTGCGCTCATGGAATGCGCTCCGTCAGCACCTGCTGGATTTCCTCCAGTGTGGGTGCGCTTTCCGGCCCGGACCGGGTTACGGAAAGGGAAGCCAGCCGGGTCGCGAAGTGCAGGGCGTGGATGGGGTCCCGGGTTTCATAGAGGCGGATGAAGAACGCGGCCGCGAACACGTCCCCTGCGCCCGTGGCATCCACCACCGGCACCTGGAGGGCATCGGCGTGGTGCACTTCGCCCTGCCAGTAAAGGTCGGCCCCGGCTTCGCCTCGGGTCACCACCAGCACCGGGACCTGCCGGGCCAGGTCGGGGATGCGGGATTCATCGTAGCCCAGGTCCTCGATGCTGAGCACGGCCGCGGCCGCGCGGGGCAGTACGTAGGGCGCTTCCAGCCATAAGGCCGGGCGGACCCGGCCGGTTTCGTCCCATTCCCGCATCCAGCCCTGGGGCGTCACGCCGATGAAGCCGTGGGTAAAGCGGGCAATCATGCTGGGGTCCACTTCCTGGGCCACGGGCGCGAGATGCACGATGGCCGCGCGGCGCCAGGGTTCGGGCACGTGTTCGTAGTTCAGCGGTCCGGCCACATGCCGCACGTACTGGATGCGGCCCTGGGGCGTCTCCAGGTTCTCGAACTCCGTGGTGTGTTCATCGGGTACCACGTGGCGCTCCAGCCCCTGGAGGGGGGAAAGGTCCTCATCGGCTCGGCAGCGGGTGACCACGCCCACCCGCAGGCCCAGGCGGTACGCGGTCAGCCCGGCATAGGTCACGGTACCGCCCAACCGGTGCCCCCCATCGGGCAGACGGTCCCGGGTCACGTGGCCAATGGCCAGGTAATCGACGAGCATGCAACCATCCTGAAGGCAGGGCTTCCCCCATTATACCCGCAGATTCCCTCCCCCAGCCCCTGCTGACGCAAAGATAATAGCACAATTTACGACCACTCACCCACCACCGACCACCGACCATCGACCATCGACGAACGACCATCGACGACCGACGACCGACCAACGACGATCGACCACTGAATCCGGTATACTTTCCCCAACCCGTGCACAAGGGGTGCTGCCATGTGGCTGGCGTATTACTCCCCGGCAACCCTGGAAGAAGCCCTGGAACTCAAGGCCCGCTTTGGCGCGCGCGGGGCCATCATCGCTGGTGGGACCGATGTGGTCGTCGAACTCACCCAGGGCCGACGACCCCGGGACCAGGTGCTCATCGACATCACCCGCATCCCCGGCCTGACCCGCATCGAGATGGACGACCAGGGCCGCATCCACCTGGGGCCGCTGGTCACCCACAACCACGTGGTGGCCTCACCCCTGCTGCGGGCCCGGGCCTTCCCCCTGGTCAAGGCCGCGTGGCAGGTCGGTTCGCCCCAGATTCGCAACCGGGGGACGGTGGTCGGCAACCTGGTCACCGCGTCGCCGGCCAACGATACCATTCCCCCCTTGATGGCCCTGGATGCCCACCTGGTCCTCCGTTCGGTGCGGGGGAGCCGGGTGGTGCCGCTGCGGGAGTTCTACCGCGGGGTACGGCAGACCGTGCTGGCCCCCGATGAAGTGGTCACGGAAATCGTGTTCCCGGCCCTGCCCGAAACGGCCCGGGGCAACTTCTTGAAAATCGGCCTGCGGGAGGGCCAGTACATCGCCATCGTGAGCGTGGCCGTGGCCCTCTGGTTCGAAGGCCAGCATATCGCGCGGGCGGCCATCACCTTAGGGGCCGTCGCACCGACCATCGTCCATGCCGAGGCAGCCGAAGCCTACCTGGTGGGCAAGCCCCTCACGCCGGAGGTCATCGAGGAAGCCGCACGGCGGGCCGTGGAAGCCGCCCGGCCCATCGACGACATCCGGGCCAGCGCCGCGTACCGTCGTGCCATGGTCGAGGCCCTGACCCGGCGGGCTTTGCGGGAAATCCTGGAAGGCACCGAGACCCAGGCCGTGCCCCAGCGTCCCCCCTTGCTCTGGGGCGACCGGCAGCCCTACGATACCGCGCTTGCGGCCACGGTGGTGCATCCGCCCCAACCCATCGTGATGCGCATCAACGGGGAAACCCGCGTGTTCCGCAGCGGGCACCATAAGACGCTGCTCCGCCTCCTGCGGGAGGAAGCCGGTCTGCCCGGCACCAAGGAAGGATGTGCGGAAGGGGAATGCGGCGCGTGCACCGTGCTCCTCAACGGCGTGGCCGTGACCAGTTGCCTGGTGCCAGCCCCGGCCGCCCACGGCGCGGACGTGGTCACCGTGGAAGGCCTGAGCCAGGGCGGGCAACTGCACCCGGTTCAGCAGGCCTTCGTGCGGACGGCCGCGGTGCAGTGCGGCTACTGTACGCCCGGCTTCGTGGTCGCGGCGGCCCGCTTGCTCGACGAGTTCCCCAACCCCGACCCCGAAACCGTGGCCCAGGGCCTGGTGGGGAACCTCTGCCGCTGCACCGGCTACTACAGCATCATCGAAGCCGTGACCACGGCCCACCACGCCGCCGACGAACCCACCCCATAACCCTAACGAACGACGACCGACCACCGACCATCGACGATCGACCATCGACCACCGACCATTCACCATGTCCGAATACCGCCTGCTCCCTATCGAAAAGCGGCGTTCCTTACACCCCCTGTGGTACGCCCTGGGGTGCTGGCTACTGGTGCTCCTGGCCCTGATGTCCTACGGGCTGACCATGTGGCTCATCCAGCAGAACGCGAAGTACGGTTGGGTCCCCATCCCCGGCCCTGGCGCACTGCCGCCGTGGATGCTTCGCCTTGGCCTGACCCCCAAGGTGATCGTCACCTGGGGGACGGGGCTTGTGGTGTTCCTCCTGCTGTTGGGCATCGTGTCCACGGTTTACGCCATCCTTATGCGACTCTTTGGGTATCGGGTTGACTGAGGGCATCCTCCCTGTTCGGCCCCGCCCGCTTTGGCAGCGGCACCTGGGGCTGACCCTGGCCCTGTTGTGGCTGCTGGGGACGGCCCTGGCCTGGCAGCGGCCCCGGCCCTGGGAAGCCTGGGCCGTTTGGGTGACCGCAGGGCTGCTGTTGCACTTGTTGCTTCCCAATTTGGGGAAAGCCCTGGCCCGGGCCCCCCGCTTGCTGGCCGTGGTGGCCTTTCTGCGGGTGGCCCTGCTCGTGATGGGCCTGGCCGGCCTGCGGGTGGCCTGGACCCAGGCCCGGCTCCGGCAACCCACACCCCTTATGCGGCTGGCCCGGGAGCAGGCCCAGGTCCGCCTGGTGGGCTGGGTGGCCACCGCGCCCCGCTGGAAGGACGACATGCTCTACGTGGACCTGGCCGTGGAACAGGTCCACGCGCCGCCCCTGGCCCCGCCCCAACCTGCGCGAGGCCGGGTGCGCCTGCGCTGGCCCCGCAGCCGGGCGCCCAACCTGGCCTATGGCGACCGGATTTCCGTTTACGGTCGGCTGGCACCCCTGCCCACGCCGCGCGGCGGCTTCGACTACCGAACGTACCTGGCCCGCCAGGGCGTGGTGGCCCGGATGGACCCGTGGCGGACGGGCCGCATCGGCGTGGTCCCCTGGCGTTACCCCCTGCGCCTGCTCTTTGCCCTGCGGGAACATGGGCGGAAGACCGTCGAAGCCCTGTGGCCCCAGCCCGAAGCCGGGTTCTTTGCCGGCATCCTCCTGGGCCTGGACGACCTGATTGCCGAACCCCTCTACCGGGCCTTCCGGGATACGGGCACCGCGCACATCCTGGTCATCAGCGGGTTCAACATCACCATCGTGGCCGGGCTGGCCCTGCGCCTTCTGCGCCGACGGTTCAGCCCCCGCAAGGCCGCGGTTGGAACGGTCCTGGCCGTGGCCGCCTATACCCTGCTGGTGGGCGCGGACCCCGCGGTGGTCCGGGCCGCGTGGATGGCGACCCTGGCCCTCCTGGCCCGGCACCTGGGCCGACGGCAGCACGGCCTGACCACCCTGGCCGTTACCGCGGCCTTGATGGTCCTGTTCTCCCCCGCGGTGTTGTGGGACGTTTCCTTCCAGCTTTCCTTCGCCGCGACCCTGGGTCTTTTGCTGTTCGCCCAGCCTTTGGTGGATGGCTTCGTCGCGCTGGCCCGCCGCGTGCTGCCGCCGCCCTGGCCTGAACGGCTGGCCGGCCCCGTAGGGGAATTCTTCCTCCTGACCGTGGCCGCCCAGTTGTTGACCCTGCCCGTGGTGGTCTTTCACTTCGGCCGGCTCTCGTTGATTTCCTGGGTGGCCAACCCCCTGGTGCTTCCGGTGCAAAGCCCGTTGATGGTCCTGGGCGGCATCGCGT
>JALXBY010000310.1 GCA_026991215.1 Anaerolineales bacterium | reverse complement strand
ATGGCCCCTGAGGTCGCAATGCCCTTGCGGGCATTTTTTGTTTTGGAACTTAGAAAGGCTTTTAGAGGCCTTAGAGCGTAAAATAGGAGGTCGCAATGCCCTTGCGGGCATTTTTTGTTTTGGAACGGTGATGTATGCCGTCCCCTACTTATTATAACGCGGTGCTGGTGCTTGGTCGCAATGCCCTTGCGGGCATTTTTTGTTTTGGAACCGTAACAGAAAATTCCGAAGTAACACTGCGAAGATAGGCAGAAACTACAATGTTCCCTCCAGGTTCGGAGTATTATGTTGTCAATGTGCCTGGGGCAGCGTACACCCCTCTGCTGGCGGCCCTTCAGCAGGGCCATGGGCAGGGGGTGTACGCTCTTATACCTTATACCCCAAACCGGCCGCTTTGTCAAATGAGAACACGGTTGCCAGGCGTTGCTCCAGGGATGAGCCAGGCGCCTACGGAGCCGCAATGGGCGCAGAGGTCAGCGCCCCGTGTGCCCTGTGCCCCTGTGGGCGGATGGCAAAGGATAGGGGAGGGCATTACCCTCCCCTCTTATAACTTTCAACGGCCCACAGAGCCGGGCTTTCGGGCTGCTTCCAGGGCCGCGACCAGGGCAGGCAAAGCCTCCCCCGCAGGGGCCGGGAGCCGGTAGTGGACCAGGTCGGAAAGCGGGGTCCGCTGCGGATTAATTTCCGCCACCACCGCGCCCCGCATGTAGGCCAGCCGGGGCAGGGACGCGGCCGGTTCCACCACCGCGGACGTCCCCACCACCAGCATGACGTCGCAGGAAGCCGCGGCCTGCCACGCCCGTTGCAATGCCCCTTCGGGCAGCGGCTCGCCAAAGAAGACCACATCAGGCCGCAACACCCCGCCGCAATGGGGGCAGCGGGGCGCCCTTCCCTCCGGCGCCGGGGGCCAGTCTTGCACCTGTCGGCCACAATCCGCGCAGCGGGTGCGCAAAATGTTGCCGTGCAGTTCGATGACCTCGCGGGACCCGGCCCGCTGATGCAGGCCATCCACGTTCTGGGTAATCAGGGTGAAGCGGGGGACCAGGCCCTCCAACCGCACCAATGCCCGATGCCCGGCATGGGGCCGGGCCTGCCGCACCTTTTCCCGCCGCCACGCATACCAGGACCACACCAGGTCCGGGTTGCGGCGCAGGGCCTCCGGCGTGGCCAACTCCTCTGGCCGGTACCGGGACCAAAGCCCGGTCTGGGGGTCCCGAAAGGTGGGGATACCGCTTTCGGCCGACATCCCCGCGCCGGTCAGCACGGCCACGTGTTCGGCATCGACCAGGGCGCGCACCAGACCTTCAGGGATTTCCACCAGCATGCCCGTCGCTCCTGGGAAAGGATCCACTCACTGCCCCTGGCTCCGGGGCTTGGGGCGTCGGAGGTCGAACACCAGGTACCCATCGCCCTCCAGGACCAGGGGGTAGTTTTCCGTCAGAATCCGGCGCAGGGTGGGCTGCCGTTCCCACTGGCCCATGGCAGTGACCAAAAAGTAATCGTATCCCTCGGTCTTTTCCCGGAAGAGGTCCAGCGGGCCCACGTCCCGGCCTTTGAGTTGCCAGACTTCCAGCAGGCCGGTATCGGGCCAGAGGTCCATGTTCCGGCCGCCGAAGTAGGTCATGCGCAGGCCATAGTCCTGCAGCAGGCCGATGTAACGGCCTTCGGGCAGCCGCTGCACCAGTTCCTGCCAGAAGGCGGGTTCGGCCCGGTAGTCCTTCGCGGCCAGTTCCCGAACCACGGTGGCCGACGCGTACACGATGCCCCCCACCGCAGCCAGCAACGCCACGGCCTGCCACAACCGGGGCCTGGCGCGCAGGGCTTCCCACAAGGGCATGGCGGCCCAGGCCGCGGCCCAGCCCACCCAGGGCAGCAGGGGCAGGTGGTAGTAGTTGTGGGTCATGGCCTGGTACGGCACCAGGAACGCGTACACCCCATAGCCCACCAACCAGCCCAGGGCCAGCCGGCGACCGCGGGGGCCAGGGGCCAGGCTCCATCCCACGAAGGCGAACAACAGCCACGGCCCATTCAGATGGCGGATGACGTTGTGGGCCCAGCGCATGTAGAAAGTGGGCGTGAACCACAACCGGGCCAGGGAAAGGCTCCAGGCCGAGGCATAGAAGCCGGTCAGGTTCCGCCAGAGGCCGTAATACCCCACCAGAACCAAAAGCGCGGGCAGGGGCAGGAGATAGGTCGCCCGGTGCCGCAGCGCGGGCCGCAGGCCGCCGAACCGGGCCCACAACGCGGCAGCCACCAGGCCCATGATGGGGAAGAAGGCATACCCTTTGAGGAAGACGGTCAACCCGCTCAGGCCCGCCGCGAGCCAGGCGTTCCCGCGGGTGGGCTGGTCCAGCCAGCGGCGCAGGGCATACGCGCTCCACACCAGGGCCGCGGTCATACCGGGGTCGGGCTGAAACGCGCGGCTGGCCACCACCGCAAAGGGCAGGAAAAGCATATAGGCCGGCGCGACCAGCGCGGCCCAGGCCGGGGCCTCCCGCCGGGCCAGGAGGTACAGGCCCAGGGCCCCCAGCACCCAAAAGAGGGAGGTGTAAATCCGGGCCACCCACAGGGCTTCCCGGCCCAGGGCCAGGTAAGTCAGGGCCACCAGGCTCTCCAGCACGGGCGGCTCCAGCACCACGATGCGCCGCAACTGCTTGCGCGCGGCCTCCAGGTCCTGGGGCGTGGCCTTGGGGTTCCAGCGGGTGTAAAGGTAACGGGCGGTAATCGCGCCCTTGAGTTGCCGGGTAGGATGGAACTCCAGGGGCGGGTCCGTCAGGTCGTACATCCGCAGCGCGAACCCGGCCAGCAGCAACAACCAGAGGGGCAGGAAGCGCAGCGTACGCAAGCCGGTTCCTCCATCGCACGTGGCGGGGCCGGGAAGTCCACGAATATCAACCGGTGCCCCAGTCCCGCAGATAAAGGAAGTCGTACCCCACGGTACGGTGGCTGAGTTTGGCGATGGGCGGCATGACCCGCTTGTAGTGGTTGCGGCGCACCCGCTCCACGATAGCCCAGACCACCTCCGCGGGGAAGCCCTGGGCAATCACTTCCTCCGGCGTGTACCGTTCGTCCACCAGGCGGTAGAGGATTTGGTCCGCCAGCCGGTAGGAAAAGCCCAGTTCGTCTTCGTCGGTCTGGCCCACCCACAGGTCCGCGGAGGGGGCCTTCTTGACGATGACTTCGGGCACGCCCACGGCCGCGGCCAGTTGCCACACCTGGGTCTTGTAGAGGTCGCCGATGGGGTTCAGGGCATAGGCCGCGTCGCCATATAGGGTCGAGTAGCCCAGCAGGATTTCCGTCTTGTTGCCCGTACCCACCACCAGGCCGCCGAAGGCCGCGGAGTGGTCATAGAGCACAATCATGCGCATCCGGGCCATCACGTTGCCCCGGCGGACCCGGTCCGCGTCCTGCGCGTAGCGTTCCAGATAGGCGTCCACCATGGGGGTGATGTCCACGGTGCGGCTTTGCACCCCGGTTTTCTCGATGACCAGTTGCGCGTGGGCCAGGGATTCCGGCGAGGAGGTCTTGTAGGGCATGCGCAAGGCCAGCACGTTCTCCGGCCCCAGGGCCTCTGCGGTCAGGAAGCACACCAGTGCGGAATCCACCCCGCCGGAGACGCCCACCACAGCCCGGCGGAAACCGGCCCGGGTGATTTCCGTACGGATGAACTCCACCAGAATCCGCCGCACGGTCTCGGTATGGATGGAGAGGTCGATCCAGGGCAGGTCCTGGGG
>JALXBY010000309.1 GCA_026991215.1 Anaerolineales bacterium | reverse complement strand
GACCGGCGCCACCAGCATGGTATCGCTGCCGATGAAGGCCCGGTCGCCGATGAACGTGGGGTGCTTGCGCTCACCATCGAAGTTGCAGGTGATGGTCCCCGCGCCGATGTTGACCTCCCGGCCCACCGTGGCATCCCCCAGGTAGGAAAAGTGATGCATCTTCACCCCGGGGCCCAGGGTGGATTTCTTCACTTCCGCAAAGTTGCCGAGGAACACCCCCCGCCCTAAATGGGCCCCGCCCCGCACCCGGGAAAATGGCCCAACGTGCACCTCGGCCTCCAGGGTGGCATCCTCAACGACCGAGGCCCAGACCCGGCACCGGGGGCCGATGCGTGCGTTCTTCAGGTAACTGTTGGGGCCGATTTCGCTGTCTTCTTCCACCACGGTGTTACCCAAAAGGTACGTATCGGGCCAGAGCACCACGTCCTGGGCCAGACGGACGGTGTCCTCGATGTATACCCGGTCCGGGTCCAGGATGGTCACGCCTTCCAGCATCCAACGGTGCACGATGCGGCGCCGTAGCACGGCCGTGGCCTCGGCCAGATGCACCCGGGTGTTCACGCCGATGGCCTCTTCCGGGTCTTCCAGGGCCACCGCACGCACGGGTCGGCCTTCTTGCGCGGCCAGGGCGACCAGATCGGTCAGGTAGTATTCGCCTTTTGGGGAAAGGGGAATGCGCTCCAGGGCCGCCCAGGCCCAGTCTGCATCCAGCGCGTACACGCCCACGTTGAGTTCCCGGATGGCCCGCTGTTCCGGCGTGGCATGGGCCTCTTCCACAATCCCCACCACCTGGCCCTGGGCATCCCGCAGAATGCGGCCAAAACCTCGGGAGACCGGGGACTCCACGGTCAACAGGGTGACCGCGGTGCCGGGGTGGGCCAGATGGGTTTCCAGCACCCGCCGCAGGGTCTCGGCCCGCAGGAGGGGCATATCCCCGGCCGCGACCAGCAATACATCGGCCCGGCCTTCCAGGAGCCGCCGGGTCTGAGCCACGGCATGTCCCGTGCCCAGGGGCGGGTCCTGGCGGACGTATTCGGGTTCCGGACCCAGGGCCTGCATGACCTCTTCGGCCCGGTGGCCCACCACCACGACGGGCGGCCGACCGGTGGCCTGGGTCAGGGCCCGCAACGGGTACGCGGCCATGGGCCGGCCCAACAGGGGATGCAGCACCTTGGGCCGTTTCGACTTCATCCGGGTCCCCTTGCCCGCGGCCAAAAGTACACCGTAAACACGGGGCATAACGCACCTCCAGGTCGGTGGACTGCCGAAAGGAACAACAAAAGGATAACCCAAAGCCGGTCCATGGCTTTGGGTTGGCGAAGATAAACATCATCCAGCGCCACAGAGAACACCGCAGGGCGTTTTCACCCAATCCACTGCGTCCGCTGTGGCTCCGTGGGCGCATCAAACGGCAGCCCGCCGCTCAACCTACGCGTGGGCCGTGGCCAGCAGGCCAGCCTGAACCAGGCTGCGTACCTTTGCTGCAACGTCTTTGGCCTGAACCAACGCGGTGCCCACCAGGATGGCCGTGGCCCCCTGCCGCGCGGCCCAATGGACGTCTTCTGGCGTGTGGATACCGCTTTCCACCACCAGGGGAATCGTTTTCGGGATATGGGGCCGAAGCCGCTCGGTGGTACCCAGGTCTACCTGCAGGGTACGTAAGTTGCGGTTGTTGACCCCAAGCAGCCGGGGCCGCAGGGCCAGCGCGCGGGCCAGGTCGGTTTCGTCGTGAACTTCGACCAGGGGCGTAAGACCCAGGCGCAGGGCCAGGTCGTGGAGTTCCGACAGGGTCTCCTGGGAAAGCATGGCCACGATGAGGAGCACCGCATCCGCGCCCCACAGCCGGGCCTCGTACACCTGATAGGGGTGCAGGATGAAATCCTTGCGCAGTACAGGCAGGCGTATGGCCCTGCGGATACGCCGCAAGTGCACGGGATGCCCACGGAAAAAGGTGGGGTCGGTGAGCACGCTGACCGCGGCCGCGCCCTGGGCCTGGTAGATGCGGGCCAGGGTCACGGGTTCCAGGTCTGGGGCCAGGTCCCCGGCACTGGGCGAGGCCCGTTTGACTTCCGCGATAAGGGCCACCCCTGCCGCGGCCCGGAGCGCGGCCACGAAATCGCGCGGTCGGGGGCAGTCCTGTATCCGGGCCCGGAGTTCGGCCGGGGGCAGGCGTCGCATTCGGGCCTGGATTTCCCGGAATTTGACCGTGGTTACCCGTTGGAGGAAGTCGGACATGGGGGGGACTCCGTCGATGGTCGATGGTCGTTGGTCGTTGGTCGATGGTCGTTCGTCGTTGGTGGTTATGTGTTGGTGATGGTTTGGGTGAAGTGGCGGTAGGCCTCCAGGACGCGCAGGGCCGCGCCGGAGTCGATGCTTTCGGCCGCACGGGCCAGGCCCTCCTGCAGGTCCGCGGCCAGGCCACCGGCCACCAGGGCAGCCGCCGCGTTGAGCAACACCACGTCCCGCCGTGGGCCGCGGTCTTCACCCCGCAGGATGGCCAGCAGGATGCGGGCGTTCTCTTCGGGCGTTCCACCCCGCAGGTCGTCCAGCGTGGCTGGCGGCAGGCCCAGGTCGCGCGGGTCCAGGGTTTCGTCCCGGATAGCGCCGTCCAGGTCTGGTGTACCGAAGCGGCTGACCACGTTGGGTCCCAGGGTAGCCAGTTCGTCCAGCCCCTGGCCGTGCACCACGAACGCGGCGCGCACGCCCAGCCGCTGCAACACCCGGGCCAGCACGGGGACCAAATCAGGGCTGAACACGCCCATGACCTGGGCTTGCGCGCCCGCGGGGTTGGTCAGCGGTCCCAGAATGTTGAAGACCGTGCGGATGCCCAGTTCCCGGCGGGGGCCGATGGCGTGCTTCATGGCCGGGTGCAACCGGGGTGCGAAGAGAAAGGCAAGGCCCACCTCATCGATGGCCCGGGCCAGTTGTTCGGGGGTCAGGTCCAGGCGGATGCCCAGGGCTTCCAGCACGTCCGCGCTCCCGGAACGGCTGGAGATGCTCCGATTCCCGTGCTTGGCCACGGCCAGACCCGCGCCCGCGACTACAAAGGCCGCGGTGGTGGAGATGTTGAACGTGCCCTTGCCATCGCCGCCGGTGCCGCAGGTGTCCACCACGTCCTGCCTTTGGGGCCGCACGGGTACCGCGGCCGCGCGCATGGCCCGGGCGAACCCGGTGATTTCCTCCACGGTCTCACCCTTGGCCCGCAGGGCCACCAACACGCCAGCGATTTGGGCTGGCGTCAGTTCTCCCCGCATGATGGCACCCATCAGCGCCTCGGCCTGGTCCTCGGTAAGGGATTGACCGGCCAGGAGTTGTTCCAGCACTTCGCGGATGGGCATCGGGGCACCTCCTGTGGGTAAAGCGATAAGTTGGGAAGAAAAATCTTCTGGCTGTCCTGCTTCCTGGCGACAAGGTGTACTATCTTATCGCCATCGCCTTACCGTTGCATCGTGTTAATCCCTAACTTTGCCCTGCCACCAGGCCACTTGCCAGAATGGGTGTAAACGTTTCGCGGTTGTAGACAACCTCCCAAAAACCAACCTGGCTGCCGCTTGGGGCTTCCAAGGGCAGCCAGGTCGAAATGGCGCCGTCCGGTTGCAGGTGCGTTCCTTCAAGCCTCCTGGGGCACGGGCTGGCGTTGGTGTAGCGTCAGGAAGACCCGTTCCGGTATCAGAGGGAAGGTATCGAACCACACGCCGGTGGCGTTGCGCACCGCGTGAATCACGCCCGCGGCCACGGGCAGGAAGGGCATTTCAGCCATACCGCGCGCGCCCCACGGGCCCAGGGGGTCCGGCTTTTCCACGATGATGCTCCGCACCCGCGGGGGGATGTCCACAATGGTGGGCATGAGGTAGGTGCTCATCTTGTCCGTGAGCACGTAGCCGTCTTTCATGATGAAGTGCTCGGTGAGCACCCAACCCAGGGCCTGGATCACACCGCCTTCGATCTGCCCTTTGACCAACTGTGGGTTGATGGCTTTGCCCACGTCGTTGGCGGAAATCACGTCCACCACCCGGACCTGGCCCGTCTCGGTGTCCACTTCCACCGCGAAGGCCTGGGCCACATAACCGTAGGCGAAGTTGGGTTCGGATTTGCCCGTTTCAGGGTCGTAAGGGGTGGTGCGGGGCGGTCGGTAGACGAACTCGCCCACCGCGGGCCGCTCCTCGTCGCGCCACTTCTCCAGGGCAATGCGGGCCGCGCCGCGGATGGCATTCCCCGCCATGAAGGTGAGCCGGGAGGCCGAGGCGCTGCCCGAATTCTGGGTAAACGCGGTGTCCGAGACCTTGAGCCGTACCTTCTCCAGGGGCACGCCCACGGCTTCCGCGGCCATCTGCGCGATGACCGTGTGCGCGCCCTGGCCCACGTCCGCGCCCGCGTAGTACACCACCACGTGGTCGATCTCCGCACCGCCGTACAGTTCAATCCGCGCCCAGGAGTTTTCGGGATAGCCAAAGGAAAAGCCCACGTTCTTGTACCCACACGCGAAGCCAACGCCCCGCTTGATGTGGGGCGCGGGCGGCTCGGTCCAGCCGGGCCATTCCCGGTCGGCTTCGGGCGGACGGTACCAGCCCTTCTCCTCGTCGTGCTTCCAGCCCGCGGCCCGGGCCGCGGCCGCAATCACCTCCCGGATGCTCACGCCTTTGGGCACCGGCGTGCCCACGGACATGATGGACCCTTCCTTGAAGGCATTGCGCATCCGCAGTTCCACCGGGTCCATGCCCAAGGCTTCGGCCAGTTTGTTCACCTGGGTCTCCGCGGCGAACAGGGCCTGAGGTCCGCCAAAGCCCCGGAACGCGCCCGTGGGGATGTTGTTCGTGTGCACCGCGTATGCATCTACCCACACGTTGGGAATCTCATACGGCCCGGTACACAGCAGGGTGGCGTTCCCCAGCACTTTGGTGGACGTGTACGCATAGGCCCCGCCGTCCGCGATGAGTTCCACCTTGGCCGCGATGATTTTGCCCTCCTTCGTGGCCCCCCATTTGGCCCGGATGATGTACGGGTGCCGCTTGTGGTGACCGATGATGGACTCTTCCCGGCTCCACACGATTTTGATGGGCCGATAGATACCCCTCTGGGCCAGCCGCCACACGGCCAGGGCCAGGACAATCTGGATGGACATGTCCTCCCGGCCGCCGAACGCGCCGCCAATGGCCGGGTAAATCACCCGGATTTGTTCCTTGGGAATCTGAAGCGCGTGGGCGATTTGCTCCTGGTCCTCGTGGGTCCACTGGCCCGCGACCACGATGGTTACCCGGCCCTCTTCGTCGATGTAGCCCAGGCCGGCTTCGGGCTGGAGGTAGACATGCTCCTGGAAGGGCGTGCGGTATTCGGCCTCCACGATGACGTCGGCCTCGGCGAAGGCCTTTTCCACGTCGCCTTTGCGGATGCGGTACCGGGCGAAGATGTTGGAGCCTTTGTCCGGATGCAGGAGGGGCGCGTCGGGCTTCATGGCCGCCAGCGGGTCGGTGACCACGGGCAGGTCCTCATAATCCACTTCAATCAGGTCCAGCGCCCGCTCCGCGATTTCTTCGCTTTCCGCGACCACCACCGCGACCTGGTCGCCCACGAAGCGCACCCGGTCCGCGTAGGGCTTGTTGGAGCCAGGCCCGCACAACACAGGCTGGTCGGGGATGATAAGCCCGTACTCGTTGTTGGGGACGTCCTTGGCCGTGAACACCGCGACCACACCGGGCAGGGCCTCGGCTTTGGACGTATCGATGCGACGGATGCGCGCGTGGGGCCGGTGCGCGAAGAGAATCTTCATGTAAAGTTGGTCGGGCCGGTCGAAATCACCGGGGTATTTGGCCTCCCCGGTGACCTTGCTCACCGCATCTACCCGGGTGACCGAACGACCGATGACGGACATCGGGCACCTCCCTTGGCGGTCGGTAATGCATGTCGGCAGTCAGCAGTGGGCAGTCGGCGGTCGGCTGGAGAACGTGAACCGCGAGGGCCGATTTCGGCAAGAGTATACCATTCGGAAGAAAAGCGGTTGCGTGGCGCCGGTCATTCCATGGGCGGCGGGGTTTGGGGAAGGAAGCCAAGGGCCGCGAGCAGACCCAGGGTGGCCGCGGCCATCCACAAGACGGCAAAGGAAAAATGCTCAATTAACCAGCCTCCCACAGGGCCGACCGTGCCCGCGGCCAGGGGCCAGATGACGGCCAGCGCCGCCATGTAGCGCCCCCGGAGGTGCTCCGGCGCGAAGTTGGCGACCCAGGTGGAAGCCGTGGGTACCAAAAGCATCTCGCCTATCGTCAACACCACCATGACGGCCAGAAACTCGCCCAGGGTGCGGGCGTACGCGGTGGCGGCCAGGGCTGCGGCGTAGAACAGCGCGCCCAGCACCATGGCCATCCGCCAGCCCCGGAAGCGGCGTACCAGGCGGGTCAACGCCACCTGGAAAATCACCACCAACAGCGCGTTGATGGAAACCACGAACCCAAAGGCCTGTTCCCCCAGGCCGTGGGCATCCCGCATGTACACGCCCAGAAAGACCCAGATGCAGCCGCCCGCGGTCCAGGCCAGGAAGACCGGGAGGAGAAAGCCCCACAAACGACGGTCCCGCAGCATGGCCCGGTACGCTTCGACCCCGTCCGTAGCGGCTTGTTCCTGGGTTGCAGGGTGATGGGTTTCGTGGATAGCGACCCAGACGACCAACATGTAAAGGAAGAGC
Organism: Anaerolineales bacterium; assembly: GCA_026991215.1. GTDB lineage: Bacteria > Chloroflexota > Anaerolineae > Anaerolineales > DRMV01 > S139-71. The sequence goes on along the minus strand of JALXBY010000309.1, from coordinate 5,680 downwards.
GCACCGGCCGCGGCGAGAAAGGTGACCTCATAGGCAATGGAAATCAAGGCGCCGCCCAGGGCCGGGCCTAAGGCAATCCCCAGGTTGTTGGCAACCCGGAGCAGGGCGTAGGCGTTGTCCCGCTGGTCCGGCGGGAGCAGGTCCGCGGTCATGGCATCCCCCGCGATGCGGAAGGAAGGCCCCAACCCGCCACCGACCAGCATGACCAGGGCCAGGTGCATCCAGGTTCGGGCGAAAATCAGGCTGAGGTAAGAGACCCCCAACCCCAGCAGGCTGAGGAGCATCCCCGGCTTGCGCCCCCAGCGGTCCACCAGGGCGCCACCGAGGACCGAACCGACGATCCCGGCGATGGCCTGCACGGTGATGAGCGTACCCACGCTGGTCAGGTCCAGGTGCAGCCGCGCGGTGGCGTACATGGGGAAGAAGGGCCACACCATGCTCATGCCAGCCACGGTGAAGAACAACCCCCCGGCCAGCACCCACAGGGTCCGGGGGTATTGACGCCACATGGTTTGGGCACGTACAAGCATAGGCCGCCTCGTTGTCAGGCATGGGGGAAGATGCGCCGTCGGCAATGGGGGATGCAGTGCACCTTCGTGCGTGTGGGTAGGTGTATGGCAGAGAAAGCGCCCGAAAACGCGTCCACAGCCACGGTAAAATCTTCAAGCGCTTTCCTCCGGGGAAAGGGCGGGTTGCATTTTACCCTCCTTATCCTGAAATTTCGCCGTTTGCAGATGGAGGCAACCCCCATGGACCCACGACAGGCCCGCACCGTGGCCTATCAAGGCGAGCCGGGCGCTTACAGCGAAGAAGCGGCCTTTGAAGCCCTGGGGCCGGAGATTCAGCCCGTCCCCTGCCGGCGTTTCGAAGACGTGTTCCAGGCCGTGGTGCAGGGGCAGGTGGATGTGGGCATCCTGCCCATTGAGAACTCCCTGGCCGGGAGCGTGCACCGCAACTACGACCTGCTCATCCGCTACCCGGTGCACATCGTGGGGGAATACGCCTACCGGGTACGGCACTGTCTCCTGGCCCTGCCCGGCGTAGCCCTGGAGGACCTGCGGGAGGTGTATTCCCACCCCCAGGCCCTGGCCCAGTGCGAGCAGGCCCTGCAGAAACTGGGTCTGGAACCCGTGGCCATGGCGGATACGGCCGGCAGCGCGCGGTACCTGCGGGAAAAGAACATCCGCCACGCCGGGGCCATTGCCTCGCGACGGGCGGCCCAGGTCTATGGCCTTCAGGTGCTGCGGGAAGGCCTGGAGGACAACCCCGCGAACTACACCCGGTTCCTCTTCATCGCCCGCACGCCCTACCCTGTGCCCGAAGACGAAGCCCAGGCCACGGACTTCAAGACCTCCATCGTGTTCACCCTACCCCATACGCCGGGCGCGTTGTTCAAGGCCCTGAGCGTGTTCGCCCTGCGGGATATCAACCTGACGAAAATCGAATCCCGGCCCCTGCAGGGCCGGCCCTGGGAGTACCTGTTTTACCTGGACTTCGAAGGCCATGCGGCCCTGGGCGCGGGACGGCGGGCGCTGGCCCATCTGGAAGAGATTGCGCCCTTCCTGCGGGTACTGGGCGCGTACCCACGGCACGTCGCGCGCCCTTCCCGCACGACGTGACCCAGGGGCCGAAACCACCGTTCCCCTATGGAATGCGCATCCGCCGCTCGATGTAGCGGACCAGGCTGGAGAGGGAAAGGGTCATGGAAAGGTAGAGATAGGCCAGGATGTTGAAGGCCTCCGCAGGGCGGAAGGTGGCCGCCCGCCGCAAGCGGGCCAGTTGCGTGATTTCCCGCACCGCGATGACCGTGACCAGGGACGTATCCTTCAACATGGCCACCAGGTCGTTGCCCAGAGGGGGCAACACCCGCCGTACCGCCTGGGGCAGAATGACCAGCCGCAACGTCTGGAAGTAGGTCATCCCTAAGGAGTACGCGGCTTCCCACTGCCCCTTGTGGATGGACTGAATCCCGGCCCGGAACACCTCGGCCTCGTACGCGGCATAGCCAATGCCCAGGGCCAGGATAGCCCGGACCTCCAACGAAAAGTTCTGGATGTTCCACCCGGCGAGCCAGGCGAACAAGGCCCCCAATACGGGCACCCCCGCGGCCCAGGTTTCCCCCCACTGGCCCAGGAACCGACCGAACCGCACCACCGCGGGGATGACCACGTAAGCCATGTACAAAATCTGGACCAGCATGGGGATGCCCCGGAACACTTCCACGTAAAGGGTGCTGAGGTTGAAAATCAGGGGGTTTTTGGACGTCCGACCGATGCCAATGAGCAAGCCCAAAAACACGGCCAGGGCATACCCCAACAGGGTAATGCGCAGGGTGACCACGACCCCTGGGAGGATGAAGAAGAAGGTCTCCCGGTAGTTGACGTCGGTCAGAATCATGTAGAGCAGGGCCAGGCCCACCACGACCAGGCCAATGGCCCACCAGGGGTAACTCCGCCAGGGGTTCCAGGCCACTTCCGGGAGGGCTTCCCCTTGAGGGGGCTGGGTTTTGGTTGCGTCCATACACACCTCGGCAGGGGCGGGTTTTGGGGAAGGCGCTTCGCGCCTGGATGAAACCCGGCGCCCCATGAAGGGGCAAAATCATCCGTATAGACAACCCAAAAGCCCTCCCCAGGTTACGGGGAGGGCCGGGTCAGCGGGTTCACCCGCGTGGGTTTACTCTTCCGGTGGAATCAGGCCCCACTTCTTGTTGAGTTTCTCCAGGGTGCCGTCTTCCATCATGGACTTGAGCGCGGCGTTGAAGGCCTCCCGCAAGGGGCTGCCGGGCGGGAAGGCGAAGCCCAGTTGGTCGCCCTCCTTGAGGGTGCCCAGGATGCGGAGTTTGCCCTCGTTCTCCTTCATGAAGCCCTGGGCCGCGACGTAGTCAATCACCACGCCGTCGATATCGCCGGAAAGCAGGGCAAGGATGGCCGCGCCGAAGTCCTCGAAGGTTTTGATGCGGTCTTCAGGGAAGACCTTCTTGGCCGCGATGTAGTTGGTGGTGCCGGTCTGGGTCCCCACAATCTTGGTTTCGTCCTTGATGAACTCATCCAGGGACTTGGCCGGTTCGTCGGCCCGCACCAGGATTACCTGGTACACGGTAACGTACGGGATGGAGAAGTCCACCACCTTTTCCCGCTCTTCGGTGATGGTCACCCCGTCGGCCAGCACATCGTATTCACCCGCGGCCATGGCATCGAAGATGCCTTCCCAGGCCGCCTCTTTGAACTCCGGCACACAGTTGATGCGCTTGCAGATTTCCCGGACCGCGTCGTAGTCCCACCCCGCGGGCTGGCCGGTCTCCTTATCGATGAAGTTGAAGGGCGGGTACGCGTTTTCTACGGCGACGGTGATTTTCTTGCCGCCCAGGTCCGGAAGTTTCCCGGCTTCGGCCTGCTGACCTTCGGCTTGCTGGGCCTGGGTGGGTTGAGCCTGCCGGTTACAACCCCACAACGCCAGCGAAACCAAGGCCAGCAGCAACACTGCAGCAAGCGAGCGTTTGCGCAACATCATCCTGCCTCCTTGGGGGAGTTAATCGGCCTTTTTATCCTACTTCAAAGCGGGAGGGGAAGCAAGAAAAATCAAACTCCTTCGGGCGATTGGGATTTTCCACCAGAAGCATGCCCCTGGGCAACATTCACACCGGTGGTATACTAAGCATGCAGTCGTCTCGTTTCATGGCTTCTTCCTCCCAAATTTGGGTTGGTTGTGGAGCCGGGGTCTTGCTTGTATTCGGGCTTGGTGGCCCTTTCTACTCTCCGACCTCCTGGCTCCACGGTGGTGGCGAGGCGGTGACCGGCCTGTCTGACGGGCGCTGAGGCCCTGCAGTCGTACGGTCTACCGCCTCGTCGTTTCTATCATACAAGCGGTCGGCGGTCTGCGGTCGGCAGTCGGCGGTCTGCAGTCGGCGCACTGCGCACCGCGGTCTGCGCACTGCGGTCATTCCACAAACATACTGTACCCGTAGAACCCCTGGAGCCAGGCCAGGTAAATTGCAAGCCACTCGTCCCGCAGGCGCTGGGCCTCCAGGGGGGAGACCTCTAAGGCCTTCCAGACCAGGTCGTACTGTTCGTCCCCCAGGGCTTCTTCCCAGATGCGATATGCCTCGCGAAAGGCGGGCAGCCCTGCGCCCAAAAAGGCCCAAAGGCGCTCCTGTTGCCGCTGCCCCTGGGTGTGCATCCAGACCGCGTAAAAGTGGGTCAGGATTTGGTGCAACCAACTCTGGTAGACCTCGTGCACCTGTTCCCACATCCGCGTTTCCATCTGCCGCAACAGGCCAAAGGCCTCCCGCAAATGGCGGTGCTGGTCCTGCAGTTCCTTGGGCAGGGTGATATGGGGCGGGACCACCTCCACGTCGAACCCCCGTTCCTGCAGGGCCTGGGTGATGGTCTGGCGCAGGGCCTCCAGGCCCACGGGGGGGAAGGTCTTGGGCACCTGGTACAGTTTCTGCTCCGCGGCGTTCCACAAGGCCCGTTCTTCTTCGGTCAGGAAGGTGGTCACCTGCTGGGCCGTGTGCTGGGCGAAGAACCGGTTGACCTGGCCGAGGACCACCGCGCGTACGTTCTCCTCCAGAAATCGGCGGCCGTCCACCGAGGCTTTGAGCTCCTCCAGCCACTGACGGAAGCGGTCCTTTTGAGCGGGTTTGCCCTGGGCTTTGGCCCCCTCCCGCCAAAGGGCCTCTTGCAGGAACTGCCGGAAAGCCGGGCTTTCGGCCCTGGGCCGCACCCGGACTTGCAACCCTTTGACCGTGAGCCACAGACCGTCCCGGCTGCGGACCTGGAGTTCCTTGATGCGGATGGTGAACGGCTCCAGCCAGAGGAGCCGGTGCAGAGTCTCGAACAGTCGGTTGAAGCAGGGGGAATTGGGCGGTACGTACGCAAACCCAGTGCGACGGCGGAAGAGCAACAGCAAGAAGGTCAGGCAGCCCGTGGGGGGATAGGTGAAGGGCGTCAGCCGGCCCCAAACGCGACGGGTGGGACCTTGGACGAAACGCAGGGACCCGCGGCGCAGGCCTTCCAGCACCACCAGCGCCTGCTCGTGCAAGAGCCACAAGTGGAAGCCGCCCAGCCAGATGGCCCGCTGCAGCAGGGGATGGTGCAGGGCGTGGGCCACAGCGAACCGGTCTTGAATGCTGACCACCGCGGTGCGCCAGGGGTTGAGCAGCGTGACATCGGGCGGCGCGTGGCCGAACGTGACGGCCCGCAGGTACTGCCTGGCCAGGGCCACGGGGGAAAGGCGCTTCTGCGTTTCCTTCCCGGCCTGCAGTTCGGTGACCCAGGTGCGGATGCTTTCCTCAGGCTCGGTCTCCATCCGGGCCGTGAGTTCCTGGAGCAGTTTCTCCTGTTCCTCCCGCAGGTAGCGCTCCAGGGGGCCACCGCGCTCCCGCAGGTCCAGGATTTCCACCAGAAACAGCGCGACGCTGTGCAGCGCGATTTGGTGGGTCGCGAGGCGCAGCAGGCTCCAGCCCAAAAGCCCCAGGCCAGAAGCCACCGCCAGGGGGATGGTCGCCTGCAGGCCCTTCTGAAGGAACTGCACGGCCAGCCACACCAGCCAAAGGAGCCATGGCCCCCAGGTGAAGAGCAGATAAAGGCGCCACGCCCATCGGCGTTGGCGCAGGCGCTGAATGTCCCATTGGGTTTGAGTCGTGGCCTCTTCTTCCCTTTCCGGGAAGGACCAACTCTGA
>JALXBY010000308.1 GCA_026991215.1 Anaerolineales bacterium | reverse complement strand
CTTTTGGGTACGGTGGAACAGGCGGCTTCCTGGAGCACCCGCCTGGGCGAACTGGACGACCTCGCGGACCAGCTGAAGCACACCCTGCACATGCGGGTGGAAGGCGAGCGGGAAGCGCCCGAAATGGTGGTCGAAGAAGAGGAAATCGAAGTGCCCGAGGTCGAGGTCAAGCCCGAAGAGGCCGAACGCTTCTGGGAGCAAATCCTGGAAGAAGAGCACCTGGAAGCCGAACCGGAACCCGAACAACAAGAAGAGGAAGAAGCCGACGTCGGCCTGCCCGAAGTTCAGGCCGAGGACGCCGAGCGCTTCTGGGAAGAGGTCCTGGAGAAGAGCGAAATCAAGGTGCAGGACCCCAACGCGCTCACCTACGAACAGGCCCGCAGCCTGGGCCTGATTCCCGAAGAGTCTATCCCTTCCTCCGACGACGAGAACGCGTAGCCTTCCCCCGCTCGCGGCCCTTCACCTTGATGGGGGAACGGGAAGAGGCCTGGACGCTGCGCTTCAGGGCCGCGATTTCCTTTTCCGTCAGGTACCGCCAGCCGCCCACCGGTACATCGCGCAACCGCAAGGGTCCAATGCGGGTGCGGATGAGCCGCACCACGGGCAGCCCCACCAGCCGGCACATCTCCCGCAGCTGCCGCTTCTTCCCCTCCCGCATGATGACCCGAAGCCACGCACCCTTGCCCTGCTTGCGCACCACCTTGACCTCGGCCGGCAGCGCGCGACGGCCATCGGAAAGCACAATGCCGTAACGGAAGGCCTTGAGTTGCTTTTCGTCCGGGTGTTTGGCCACCAGGACCAGGTATTCCTTTTCATGGCCGTAGCGGGGGTGCATGAGTTTGTGGGCCAGTTCGCCATCGTTGGTGAGGAGAATCAACCCTTCGCTTTCCAGGTCCAGCCGACCGACGGGGAAGACCCGCTCGGCCACCGGGACCAGGTCCCGCAGGGTCTTGTGCTTGGGGTCCATATCCATGGTGGAAAGCACCCAGCGGGGCTTGTTCACCATGATGTAGACCGGCTTTTCCGGCAGGCGGATGCGCTGACCATCGACCCGGATGTCGTCCTTCTCCGGGTCGGCCTTCATGCCCAGGTGGGCCACCTGCCCGTTGACCGTCACCCGGCCCTGGGCAATCAGTTCTTCGCACTTGCGCCGGGAACCCAGCCCGGCACGGGCCAGAATCTTCTGTAAGCGTTCCTTGGGCATGGTGGGTATTGTCGTTCGTCGTTCGTCGTTCGTCGTTCGTCGTTGGTCGATAGTCGATGGTCGATGGTCGGTCGTCGTTAGCGGGCCAGGGCGACCTGCATGGGCACGGGGACGAAGGTGAGCACCAGGATGGCGATGCCCAACCAGGCCAAAGCCCGGCGGGTGGGGTCCAGGGGGGTGACCGCATCCAGAGGTTCGGCATGCGCCCGGCCCAGGAACCAAATCAAAAGCAGCCACAGCCACCATCCGCTCCACACCAGGCCCAGGATGAGCAGGCTGCCCAGAATCCAGGGGCGGAGCCGAGCGGCCCGGTCCCCCAGCAGCGCGTAGACGATGTGGCCGCCATCCAACTGCCCTGCGGGAATCAGGTTGAGCGCGGTGACCAGCAGGCCGGCCCAGGCCGCGAACGCGATGGGGTGCAACTGCACGTCCAGCCCGCCCCAGGGCAGCGGCCGGCCGGTGAAGAAGAAGCGCAGCCAGTACCCCAACGGCGACCCCGAATACGCGGCGGGCTGGGGCAACCACTTCCCAAAGAGCAACCACTTGCTGAGCAGGTAGAGAATGGAGTTGCCTTCGAGAATCAGGTCCTGGGTCCCGGCCGCGGGGAGGCGTCCCACATCCGAGAGAGCCAGGCCCACGAACAGGGTGGGGATGGCCACCAGGAACCCGGCCAGGGGACCGGCCAGGCCGATGTCCAGCAGCACCCGGCGGTTGGTAGGCGGTTCCTTCATGCGGATGAACGCGCCCAGGGTGCCAAAGGGACTGATGAAGGGCGGGAAGGGGATGAAGTAGGGCAAGGTCACGTGCACGTTGTGCCAGCGGGCCGCGAAGTAGTGGCCCAGTTCGTGCACCCCCAAGATGCCCAGCAAGGCCACGGTGAAACCCAACCCCTGGAGCAGGGCCTGGCCCAGCGCGTACCAGTTCTGCGGCAGGCTGGGCGCCCGAAGGACCTGAAACAGCGCCTGCAGCCCGTTGCCGTGGAAGAGAAAGCCCGTGCTCAGCACCGAAAGCAGGGTGAGCACGAGAAGAAGCACGTTCACCCAGACGCGAGAAGGTTCCGGGCGAATCCGTCCGTAAATCAGGACCACCATGTGCCGGCGCTTGTCGGGCGTGAAGCGGAAGAGGGGGGTGACGTCCATGGGTTCCAGGGCCGCGCTGAGTTCCCGGTAGGCCCGTTCGGTGTCGCCCTGAATCCAACCGATGAACCGGGCGACCGACTGGCCCGGTTTGGGGGTGAGGCTCTCCCAGACGATGTGGTCGATGGCCACGAACCGTTGCACCACCCGGAGCAGCGCGTCCGCGTCCACCACGGTCACGGGGGATTGAACGGTGTAGGGGTCGGTCATGGGGCTTCCTCATGCGGTGAAGTTCATGCGTTGGGGACACAGGGCCATCGATGCCCCCATCTACGGGAGTGGATGGGAGTCGAACCCACCATGGCCTGCACCGCAGGCCATCACCGGTTTTGAAGACCGGGGGGCCCACCGGGGCCCGTCCACTCCCAGGGCAAGTATACTTCCCTTACCCTGGCCCTCAAGCCGCACTTTCCCGTGGTCAAGGGGCCTTTATCCGGGCTGGGGCAACGTCCTGCCCAGTTCTCCACGCGAATGGAGGTGGCATATGCGGTTGCGAAGGGTGCGTCTCCGTGGCCCGCAGGCGGGCGAAAGCGTGGCCGTGCTGCATCAGGGGCAGTGGGTGCCCTTGCGCGCGGCCTTGCAGCATACGGACCCGGCCCAGTACCCCAACCTCCAGGCCACCGCGCACGATATGCTGGCCTTCCTCGCGCGGGGGCAGGCCGCACACGAAGAGGCCCTGCGCCTGGTGGAAGCCGTGGGCGACGCGGCGGACTGGGCCGCCACCTTCGATCCCACACCCTTGCTGCCCGTGGAACCCCGCACCTTCCGGGACTTCATGCTCTACGAGGAACACGTGATTGCCGCGGCCCGGGGCATGGTCCGCCGCTTCCTCCCCAAGATGTGGCCCCTGGTCCGCCTGTACGAAAAGGTGACCGGCAAACCCCATCCCAAACTCCGGCCCAAGCCCATCTGGTACGAAAAGCCCATCTACTACATGGGCAGCCCCATCAACTTCTACACCGAAGGCGAGACCATCCCCTGGCCCTCCTACACCCAGGCCCTGGACTACGAACTGGAGTTGGGCGTGATCATCGTGCGGCCCCTGTACAACGCTTCCCCCCAGGAGGCGCTGGAGGCCATTGGCGGGTTCGTGGTCATCAACGACTTCAGCGCCCGAGATGTGCAACTGCCCGAGATGTTCAGCGGCTTCGGTCCGGTCAAGGCCAAGAACTTCGCCAACGGCATGAGCATGGTGGTCGCCACGCCTGATGAAATCCTCCCGCGGGTGGAGGCCCTCCGGGTGGAGGTACGGGTCAACGGCCAGGTCTGGGGCCAGGGGACCACCGCAGGGATGCAGCACAGCCTGGGCGAGATGGTGGCCTATGCTTCCTTGGGCGAGCAGGTGGTGCCGGGGGAAGTGATGGCCACGGGCACCATCCCCGGCTGTAGCGGGGTGGAAACCGACCACTGGCTTTCCCCCGGTGATGAAATCACCCTGGAA
>JALXBY010000307.1 GCA_026991215.1 Anaerolineales bacterium | reverse complement strand
CCGTACCGGTGCATCCCACTCTTCACTTATGAGGGCGAAGTAGTGCTGGACCCCTTCATGGGCAGCGGACAGACAGCCATCGCCGCGTTGAAAACCGGCCGCATCTACGTGGGCTATGACGTCAACCCCGAATACGTGGCCTTAGCCGAACGGCGGATTCGCGAGATGCACGGGGAAATCACCCTCTTTTCCCTGGAGGACGAGGGGGAAGGGTAGTGGATAGCAGTCGGCGGTCAGCAGTCGGCGGTCGGCGGACTGCGCACTGCGGACAGCGCACAGCACATCATCCCCCAACGGAGACGGCGGTCATGGCCCAAATACGCAGGGTGTGCGTGTTTTGCGGTTCCTCCCAAAAGGTGCCCCAGGTGTATCTGGACGCCGCGGCCGCGCTGGGCCGCTTTCTGGCCCAGCAGGGTTGCGAGGTCGTATATGGCGGCGGGAGCACGGGCTTGATGGGCGCATTGGCCGATGCAGCCCTGGCCGCGGGGGGCCGGGTCATCGGCGTCATCCCCGAACACTTCTACACCCCCAACCTGGCCCATACCGGCCTGACCCGCCTGGAAGTGGTGCCGGATATGCACACCCGCAAGGCGCGCATGGCACAACTGGCCGATGCCTTCATCGCCCTGCCTGGGGGGTTCGGCACCTGGGAGGAACTCTTCGAGGCCCTGACCTGGGCGCAGATCGGCCTGCATGAAAAGCCCGTGGGCCTGCTCAACGTGCAAGGCTTTTACACCCCCTTGCTGGACTTCATCGCCCAGGCCCGGTCCCAGGGCTTTCTCTTCAAGGACCATGAGGAGATGCTGGTCGTGGCCGAGGACCCGGCCGGGCTGTGGGCGAAACTGCAAGCCTACCAGCCCCGGCCTCACGCGGTGCAGGCCTGGCTCGCACAGCAGCGCCGGGACCAGGACCGGCTCAATTCCCCCGGCTGAGGAAGAGCACCAGGGCCATCAGCAGGGCCAAAGCCCACATCAGGCTGCTTTTCCCCTCGAACACCAGGCTCAGGAAGTACAGGCTTTCTTCCACGAGTTGTATGGCGTTCCGGTAAAACGCGACCAGGCTGCTCCGCAGGTAGCGCCAGGCCCATTGCCACACCCGCCAGCGGACCTCCAGCGTCTGCCGACGCTTCCACACCAGGAAGGCCAGTGCTGCCGCGGCCAGCCACAGGACCGGCCCGGCCGCCCAGGGCCACAAACCTTCGGGCTGTTCCAGCATCCCCGGCCAGGTCCACCGCCACAGGCCCAGGACAAGCACCCCCATCCCGGCCAGGTAGCCGATGCGGGACCAGCGGGGCTGCAGGGCTTGCGCGGGCTTACGGAACCAGTGCCAGGGCAGGGAAGAGAGCATGGCCGGGGTGAGGAGCAAGAGCGCGGCCCCGCGCACCGGCCAGGGCAGCAGTTGCAACCAGGCCAGCGCATCCCGGCCTGGGGTGTAGGGCAAAAAGGCGTAGACGACCAAAAAGGGCAGGCCCGCCGCGCGCAGGGCCGGGTCCGTGGCGACGAAGAAGCTCAACCCCGCGACCAAAAACCAGGGCCAGCCGGCCCAAAAGCGCGCGCCCTCTGGAGCGCCGGCCAGGGCAGCCAGGGCCATCATGCCGCCGGCCAGGGTGAGCCAGCCGTTCAGCCCGGCTTCCGGCCGGTTCGCGGCCATCCAACGGGCCAGGCCCACGACCATGGCGCCCAGCGCGGCCAGGACGAGCACCCAAAACAGCCCGCCTTCGGGCCGGGGCGCGCGGGCCAGCGCGGGGAACAGGACCAGCGTGCTCCCCGCACCCCACCAGGCCAGCCAAAAGGGAGCGACGTGCTGCACGAACCCCTGCCTCCGCAACCCACGGGCCGGGCCGAGCCAGAGCGTCCGCCACAGCCCGGCCAGGTAGAGCCAGAACACCCAGTTGGCCGGCAGGTCCGTGGCCTCCAGGGGCCGGTACCCGGCCATGGACGCCCAGAGCAAGGCCACCACCCACGTGGGGGCCCTGGCCGTGGTGTTCCACAACCACACCAGCCGGGCCTCACCGGGCCGGGTCAGGCCCAGGGCAAGGAGCAGGGTGGCCAGGTCCGCGGCGGCCCAGGCCCACCACAACGCGGCCGGGGTTGCCGGGAGGAGGAACCAAAGCCCCGGCACCAGGGCCAGCCACCAGGCAAGCCAGGTGGTCCAGGGCTGCGTCGTGGCCTGGCCGGTGCTGCCCAGGGCCAGCAGCGCGGCTGTGCTCCACGCGGCCAGCACCAGAGCCAGGCTCCAGGCGGTGACGTCCCAGCGGCCCATCAGGTTCCAGGTGGTGGCCCAGGCGCGGGGGAACCAGGGCACCCAGCGGTACAGGGTCAGCGTCGCGGCGGGCCGGAAGAGCATGAAGGTCCCCCAAAAGAGCAGACCGCCAACGCCAGAAGCAGCCCAAAGCAGCGCGGCGTGGCGGAAGCGCGCGTACAGGCCCGCCAGCAGGCCCACGAAAAGCAGGGGGAAAAAGAACCCCAAAAGCACCGGAAGCATCGCGTCAGACCCCTGTCTGCAACATCCGGGCCAGCAGGAACAGGCCTGCGGTGAAGAGCGCGTAAAGCAGGGCCATCTGCCCGGTCTGGCCCAGGAGGGGGTTGAGGTCGCGGCCGCGGCGCTGGTAGAAGGCCCGAACCAGGCCCATACAGCGGGGGAACAGAAGCAGCACCACGGCCCACAGCCAGGGCGTATGGCCCAGCAGCGCGGCCGGGATGGGCAGCACACAGGGCAGCCACAGCAGGAGCGCGTACTCCAACCGGGTGCCCCGTGGACCCAGGCGCACGGCCAGGGTGCGCTTCCCGGCCCGGCGGTCGGTTTCCAGGTCCCGGTAGTTGTTGACCACGAGGATGGCCGTGACCAGGAACCCCACGGCCGCGCCCACCCACAGGGCCGCGGGATGCAGCCGCCCGGTTTGCAGGTAATACGTACCGGCCACGGCAATGGGGCCGAAGAAGAGGAAGACGAAGAGGTCCCCCAGGCCGTGGTAGCCCAGGGGGTACGGCCCGCCGGAATAGGCCCAGGCCGAGGCGATGGCCGCCAGGCCAATGGCCACGATGGGCCACCCGCCGACCCAGGCCAGGTAGAGGCCAATCAAAGCGGCCAGGCCAAAGGTGAGCCATGCAGCCCGCATCACGGTTTCGGGCGGAAGCCAGCCCAGCGCGGTCACCCGGGGCGGCCCCAGACGTTCCTGGGGGTCGTCCGCACCCCGCTGGAAGTCCTGCGCGTCGTTGGCCAGGTTGACGCCGATTTGCAAGAGCAGCGCGGCCAGCAAGGTGGCCAAAGCCACCAGGGGGCGGAATGCGCCATGGCTCCAGGCCACGCCCAGCCCAGCCACCACCCCTGCAGCCGAGGCCGGCAGGGTCTTGGGCCGGATGGCCGTCCACCATATACGCCACGTAGAAGGCGGAGGCGGTGGGGTGTTGCGCGCCATGACCGTTCTCCGACGAAGCCGCATGTGGTGCCAGGGGTAGCGGGGCGCGCCCTCAGGGCTCCGGCGGTTCAACCCGAATCAAGATACGGCAGGGGGGTTCGGCCTTCCCCGCCGTGTTGACCACCAGCAGTTGGAGCAGGTACTCGCCCGGCGTCAACATGGTGGTATCCCATTCGGGCAGCAGGGTCCCTTCCTGCACCGGTTCCCGGCCCACGCCAATGGTCAGGAACAGGGCCGAGCCTTTGGGCGCGATGTCAATCTGGTAGAACGCGAAGTCCGGGATGCTGGCCGACCCTCGGACCTCGATTTTGCCCTGCACCGTGGCCTGGTTCGTGGGGGAAAGGAAGTTGACCCGACCGGGGACGCAGTTCTGCGG
>JALXBY010000306.1 GCA_026991215.1 Anaerolineales bacterium | reverse complement strand
TCCTCAACACGGGTGATGCCGCAGATCTTGACCCGGACGCGGGGCATGCCGCTTCCCCCTGGTTTTGAGGCTCATTTGGGGTCCCCGTTGGGGCCGTCGGGCATCCAGGGGGGCAGGGCGTCTTCCAGGTCCCCCCGCTGCCAGGCCTGCAACAAGTCCTGTGCCCGTTCGGCCTCCTCTTCTGGGACCAGAAGCACGATTTCCCCAAACCCGCCCACGTAGATGCCCAAAGCCCGCGCCGCGCCTTCCTGCCGCAACTGGACTTGAATCCCATGGGCTTCCAGCAGGCCCCGGGCAATTTCCGCGGCAATCGGGTTGGCAAACTGGGCAACCTCAACCCAGGACATACCGGCCTCCCGTCCATCTGGTGCCACCCACAACTTGGAGTATAATGATACCCGCTTCCTGGCCCTGTCGGCACTTTAAAGGTCCAAGCCTTTCCGGCCCAACCCTGTACGAGGATGGGAACCTATGAACCTTGCACCGTGGATTGCCCCTGAGTACTGGTCCAGGTTTCAGGTGACGGACGAGGACCTGGAGTTCCTCTACCAGTACTTGCTGGAGCAGGAAGTCCCCCAGAAGGCCGAAACCCTGGCCCAGGCCCTGGTGCGGGAACGCATCCGCCGGGAACAGCAGCGCATCGAGGAACGGTGGCAGCAATCCGAAGCCGTCTATATGCCCAAGCACCGCTACGAAGTGGGGCAGCGGATTACCTTCCCCGCGTTGGGTTGGGTGCAGGGGGAAGTGGTGGGCGTGCGACCGGGGTATCACCCCGAACACGGCCCCTTCGAAGTGATTCGGGTGCGCCTGGAAGACGGTCAGGAAAAGGAGTTCGCGGCCAACTTCCCCGACCATGTGCTCAACCAACCGCCCAGGATGGACCAGGTGCTGGAGTTCCAGCCGGAGAGGGTGTGGCAGGAATACGGCCCCGAAATCACCCGCCGGGTGGAGCAGGCCCTGGAGCAGGCGCCAGGGTTCATCCGCCTGAGCGACCTGTGGTTCCTCAAAGAACTGATGGTGCCCATCGAAGAGCAGTACCTGCTGGTGGCCGACGCGGTGTTGGACGTGGCCGGCGGCGGCCCGCTGCGCACCGAGGAAATCGCCCAACACCTGGACCTGCCCGAAGACCTGCCCAAGCCCCTGGTCCTGTTCTCCCTGGCCTATGCCCTGCAACAGGACGATCGCTTCGACGAGGTGGGGCCTTCTGGGTTGGTGCAGTGGTACCTCAAGCGGGCCGAACCCCAGGAACTGTGGGAGCCACCCCGCTTCCTTCGTTACCAGCCCATCCCTTATGAGCGGGATGTGCTCCCGCCGGAACTCCGGGACCTGGAAACCCAACTGCACGACGAACTGGCCCCCCCGCCCGAACAACTCCCCGACCAGGTGGAGGAAATGCGCCTGGCCCTGCTCTACCCTCACTGGCGGGCCGGGACCCTGCCCCTGGACGCGTTCGCCGAACGGCTGTTCCCCACCGCGTACACGGCGCGGCGCATCTTCTTCCACTTTGTAGATGACGAGACCGGGAAGCGGTTCCCCGGTTGGGTTGTGCGGGACCACCGTTACGTCTATGGCCTGCGGGAATGGTACGAGGAAAAGGACGTGATTCCAGGGACCATCATCCAACTCAAGCGGGGCCGGCGGCCCAACGAGGTGCTCATCCGGGTGGAAAGCCGGCGGCCCATGCGAGAATGGATTCGCACTGCGCAGGTGGACGAGCGCCTTCGGCTTTCCATCGTGATGGAAAACCGGCCCGTCCGGGTTCGATACGACGACCGTATGGCCTTCTACATCCCCAACGTGGACGCCCTGGACCGGGTCTGGGTTCGGATTCAGGACGAGAAGCGGCCCTTCGAAGACCTGGTGATGCAGTTCATGCGGGAACTGCGTCGGTTGACCTTGCAACGCCATGTCCACGCGGTGGAACTGTACGCCGCGGTGAATCTGGTCTACCGGGTCCCGCCCGGCCCGGTGTTCGCCCTGTTGGTCTCCCGGCCCTGGTTCGAATACGTGGGGGACCTGTACTTCCGCCTTCGCCAGGAGGAATGAACGCGGGTTTTGGGAAGCCCCTTTGCCCCTGTGTTCGGCACCCCAGGTTGAACCCCCGGCAAGCGGTTCTGGAGGCACGTGATGCGCACACGGGTTCTTCGTCCAACCCTCAAGACGCCCTTTCACATCGACTTCGCCTGGTGGCAGGCCCACGACCGGGACTGGCACCTGTTCCTGTACAGCCTGCTGTGCCCTGAACACCAACGCCAGGTCGATCCGCAAACCGGGGAGCAGACCTTCGACTGGGTGGACCCGGAAACCGCGGAAGTCCACCGGATGGACCAGATGCAGTACTTCCTGACCACCCATTGCGCCAAGGCGCCAGACTTCCTTTCCCCCCGGCTCCCCCTGGTAGACCGTATCTTCCGGCTGTTCCTGGCCAACAACAACACACCCATGACCCCCCAGGAAATCGCCGAGGCCCTGCGGGTGTCGCCCATGACCGTTTTACGGGTGCTTTCCGGCCCCAAGGTGTACCGGGGCCTCCGCCCCGTGGCCAAACGCGCGTGACCCGGTGTCCGGAAACGTCCAAAATCTGCCCCCCAAAGCCCTTGGCTGCACGAGGGCGTGTTTCGGCACATCCGTTCGGCCGTTGGGCTGGGGTTTGTGCCTTCTGACGTCCGGTACCAGGCATCCCCCTCTGGAGGTGTAGCATGGCGAAGGTGAAAATCGAGCGGCCCGCTCTCTACCTGCAGGACGCCCACGACCTGCGGGAGGGCCTGGACTACGTGCGGTATGCGGAAAAGATGGGCTTCGAGGCCGTATGGCAGGCCGAATCCCGTTTGGTGCGGGATGCCATCGTGCCCATGGCCGCGTACGCGGCCGTGACCGAACGCATCAAAATCGGCTCAGGCGTCATCAACATCTGGACCCGCAACGTGGGCCTGATTGCCGCGACCTTCCTGACCTTGGACGACCTCGCGCCCAACCGGGCCATCTTGGGCCTGGGCGCGTGGTGGGACCCCCTGGCCCGCCAGGTGGGGATTATCCGCCGCAAGCCCCTCACCGCGATGCGGGAAGTGGTCACCGTGGTGCGCCGGCTGCTGAACATGGAGCGGGTGACCTTCCACGGCGAGTTCGTGCACGTGACCGACATCGAACTGGACGTGGTCCACGGCCGCCGCGAGCCGCGCAACGTGCCCATCTACATCGGCGCGACCGGGCCGAAGATGCTGGAACTGGCCGGGGAAATCGCGGACGGCGTGCTCCTCAACTACTGCGTGCCCGTGGAGTACAACGACATGGCCCTGGAACACATCGAACGCGGGGCGCGGAAGGCCGGCCGCCGGCTGGAGGACATCGACCGCCCCCAACTCATCGTGGCCTCGGTGGACCACGACCGGGAGAAGGCCATCGACCGCACCCGGGAACTGCTCTGCCAGTACCTGGCCCAGCAACCCCACATTGCCAAGGCCTCGGGCGTTTCCCAGGAAGTGGTGCAGGAAATCCAATCCATCCTGGGCTGGCCCGCGACCAAGGAGCAAATCGAAAAGGCCAAATGGCTGGTTCCGGAAGACCTGATTCACCGCATCACGGCTTCGGGCACGCCCGAAGAGGCCCGGGCCAAGGTACGGGAATACATGGAACACGGCTGTACGTCCCCTGTACTCTACTCCGTGGGCGGGGACATCAAACTCCTCATCGACACCTTCTCGCCGTTGCTGAACCACGAGGATGAGGAGCCGGCAGCCGGGAGCAGTCAGCAGTGAGCCGACTGCTGACCGCCGACTGCCGACAGCCGACCACTGA
>JALXBY010000305.1 GCA_026991215.1 Anaerolineales bacterium | reverse complement strand
CCCCCTGACCGCCGACTGCCGACCGCTGACCGCTGACCGCCGACTCCAGGAGCCTCCCATGCCCACCCCCAAACTCCGCTTCGACGAACGGGGCCTGATTCCCGCCATTGTGCAGGACGTGCGTACCGGCCAGGTGCTCATGCTGGCCTACATGAACCAGGAAGCCCTGGAGCGCACCCTGGCCACGGGGGAGACCTACTTCTGGTCCCGCAGCCGCGGGCGGCTGTGGCACAAGGGCGAGACCAGCGGCAACACCCAGCGGGTGGTGGAGATTCGGGTCGATTGCGACGGGGATACGCTGTTGATTCTGGTGGAACCCCGGGGCCCCGCGTGCCATACGGGGCACGTTTCCTGCTTTTACCGTGCCTTCCCCTCGGGGGAAGTGCAGGAGCAGTGGCCCGTGCTGTTCCGAGCCGGGGTCCCTGGCGAGAACATGAGAACCCCGTGAGGCCCGGTGGATTACCTTGTAAACTTTCGGGCACACTCTTATAATTTCAGCCAGCCCCTTGGGAGGTACGCAAGCATGAACGAAGTCCAGTCGGTGCAGACGCGCGCCCGCAACCCCATGGCCGTGGCCGCGCTGGCCTTTGTGGTCGGCCTTTTGGTGGGTTGGATCGTCCTTGGCTGGTGGCTCTTCCCCGTCAAGTGGACCGACGCGGCCCCGGTGCACCTGCATCCCGACTATCAGATGGAATTCCTGCGGATGGCCGTGGAGGCCTACCAGTACGACCAAAACGAAGAACTGGCCCGCTTCCGGTTCGCCCAGCTGGGTTCGGCCGGGCCGCAACTCCTGGCCAAATTGCGGCAGAACCCGGACCCCCTGCCGGCCGAAGCCGTTGAGGCCTTTGCCCAGGTGGTGCAGGCCCAGCCGGCGCAGCCCGGGCAGCAGCAACCCGCACAGGGCGGGGGTGGGCCTGGTTTCTTCACCGTGATTTTGCTGTTGTGTATGCTCGTCATCATCGCGCTGGTGGTGGTTGGCGTGTTCGTGGCCATGCGCCGGAAGCGGCAGGCCACCACCCGCAGCCGGGAGCGCAAAGAGGCCGTGATGGAGGCCATGCGGGAAATGCGCCCCGGCGAGGAACCCCTGGCCCACTACGTGACCACCTACGAGTTCGGCAACGACTTCTTTGACGAATCCTTCTCCATCGAAACCCAGGCCGGCGAGTTCCTGGGCGAGGCCGGCATCGCGCTTTCGGAGACCATCAACACCGGCCAGCCCAAGGAGGTCGCGGCCTTCGAGGCCTGGCTCTTCGACAAGAACGACATGCAGACCATTACCAAGGTACTGGTGCTGCCTGACGCGTCCCAGGACCTGATGAACCGGGTTTCCAACAAGGGCGAGGTGGTGCCGGTGCAGCCGGGCGCGGAAGTGCAGTTGGAAAGCACCAACCTGCGGGCCCTGGTGCGCATTCGGGATATGGAAGTCGAGGAAGGGCCCAACGGCCGCTACTTCAAGTTCCTTTCCCTGGAGTTCCTGGTCTGGGGCAAGGTGGGCGGCGGCCCTGAGCCGGAGCCGCCCCTGGCCGTATAGCCTGTCCCAACGGGTGCGGCCTGTTCGCCGAAGGGGCGAAAGCAACCAGCGCTTTTCTCCATGCGCAGCCGCGGCCTTGTGTGCTATGATGGCACCAGGGCCGCGTATTTTTGCCCATTGCCTGTCACGGGCAACACCCTTCTTCGTTTAAAGAAGCCGACCGCCGACTGCTGACCGCCGACCACCGACCACCGACCGCCATCTCCTCTGGGGCCAGACGATGCAGGCCTTCCGCCGTTGGCTCAAAGCCCTGGCCAGCCGCTACCCCGACCACCGGGTCATCGTGGTCGATATGTACCTTTTCCTGGCCATGGCCTTTGGCATGATGGCCATGGCCGTCTTTCGCCTCCCCTGGGCTTTTGGGACTGCCCTTGTACTCTTCAACCTGGCGCTTTTGTGGTGGAACCACCGACCCAAGGGGACGCCCCTCGCGGCCCTGGGCTTCTGGCTGGAAAGCACCTGGCTCCCCTGGCTGTTCTACCGGCTCAACCCAACGCGAGAAGTGTTGACCTTTATCTCCCATGGCCCCCTCCTGGTGCTGACCTTCTTGGCCCTGTACTTCACCTGGCCCCGCAACCTGTTGATGGTGGCCGCCCATACTGTCCTTTCCCTGGCCCTGACGTGGCTTTTCGCCCCCCAGGGGGTCCAGGGGCTTTCCTTTTGGTTTGAATTCAGCATCTACAGTCTGGGCTTTAGTTTCGTCTTGGTCGAGTACATCTGGGAACAAGCCCGCAAGCGGGCCGAAGAGGCCCGCCGGCTGTACCAGGAGGTGGAACGGCAGCAGAAGTTCCTGGTAAGCGTCATCGACGCGGTGGATGGGCCGTTTTACGTTATCGACCCGCAAACCTATCAGGTGATTCTGGCCAACAAACGGGCCCGAGAATACGGCATTTCCACTCAGAGCCACATGGTCACCTGTTACGCGCTGACCCACCGGCGGGATACCCCCTGTTCCGGCGATGAGCACCCCTGCCCCTTGCAGCACGTGCTCGAACACGGCACGCCCACCATCGTGGAGCACATCCACTACCGGGCCGATGGCACGCCCTACATCGCCGAGGTCCACGCCTTCCCCATCAAGGACGAGCAGGGCCGCGTGAAATACATGGTCGAATACAGCCTGGACATCACCGCCCGCAAGAAGGCCGAAGAGTGGCTGCGGATGTTCCAGCGGGCCAGCGAGTACAGCGCCCACGGCATCCTCATCACCGACCCCCAGGGGACCATCCTCTACGTCAACCCCGCCTTCACCCGCATGACCGGGTATACGTACGAAGAAGCCGTGGGCCAGACCCCCCGCATCCTCAAATCCGGCAAGCACGACCGGGAGTTCTACCGGAACCTGTGGAACACCATCCGCTCCGGTAAGGTCTGGTCCGGCGAGATGATTAACCGCCGCAAAGATGGCACCCTGTACTATGAGGAGCAGACCATCGCGCCTGTGTTCGACGAAAAGGGAAACATCACCCACTTCGTCGCGGTCAAGCAGGACGTCACCCCGCGCAAGCGGATGGAAGCCGCACTGGAACAGGCCCGCCGGCGGGCCGAGGAAGCCAACCGCTTCAAGACCCGCCTGCTGGGTTCCCTGGGCCATGACATCCGGGCGCCCCTGAGCCTGATTTTCACCCTGAGCGAGAACCTGCTGGCCGACGATGGCCTTTCCCCCGAACACAAGGAGTTCATCCGGCAGATCGTGCTGGCCACGGCCCAGATGCAGGACTTCGCCGAAGGGCTGCTGACCTACGCCCGACTGGACGAAAAGGGCCTGCAAATCGCGGCCAAGCCCATCGACCGGGAGACCCTGAACCAGCGCCTTGAAGGACTGTATGGCTTCATCGCCCGGCAGAAGGGCCTGGCCTTTCAGGTCGTGTGGGAAGATGAACTGACGGAGGTCTACGGCGACCCCACCTGGGTGCTCCGGGCCATCGGCAACCTGGTGAGCAACGCCATCCGCTACACCCCTGAGGGCGGCCGGGTCGAAGTCCGCTTCTGGAAGCCCGACGAAGACCACTGGGCCGTAACCGTGGCCGATACCGGTCCGGGCATCCCGGAAGACGTGCGGGAGCGGCTCTTCGAACCCTTTGCCACTGGCGCCAACCGCCGCGGGGCAAGCATGGGCCTGGGGCTGTACATCGTGCGGGAGGTGGTGCAGGCCCACGGTGGCCAGATTCAGGTGGATACCGCCCCCAACCAGGGCACCCGCATCACCCTGCTTTTCCCCAACCACCCACCCACTGACCACTGACCACTGTCCACTTCCCATCGACGACCGACGAACGAAGATCGCAGACCGACCATCG